>JBGTJY010001152.1:0-6103 GCA_041744855.1 Candidatus Hydrogenedentales bacterium | reverse complement strand
AACAACAAGCCCCCAACCCTAATCTCCCCCTTGACATTAGAATAGTCCTAATACCCCACGCAATCGTAATCGTAATCGTAATCGTAATCGTAATCGTAATCGTAATCGTAATCGTAATCGTAATCGTAATCGTAATCGTAATCGTAATCGTAATCGTAATCCCAATCGTAATCGCGATCGCAATCCTTCTCGATCCCTACTCGATCTCGCTCTCGTCCTCGTCATTCGTCATTCCCATACTCCCCATACTTCCCATACGTCCCATCCGCTTCAGTCCGTGCCAGTTCGTGATCGTCCACCCCCGTCCCCCAAGTCCACCGGGTGCACCCCCTGCAGAAATCCCCGATGACCAAAATTCAGTCTAGTTGTATTCGCATTGCTGTTTAATTGCATTCGCAAGTGGCCGCAAACACTGTCAATGCAAAGGCGGTCTGGTGGAAAAACTGCATGGATTGGCGGTATTCTTAGCGCCGCGTGCGTTGCGTGGATGCTATCGCCGCTCAATCTGCGCGCGCTTACAAACCGACCATTCCCCCAACCAGTCACGCGCCAATCCGAAGCAAACCGTTCAGCGAAACTATGGCACTTCATTCGCTCGGAGTGTGTTGAAGCGGAGACGCGTTTTCCCTCACGCAAGCCGCCCGCGCCCGCAGGATATATGAGACATTTCGACCAGGAATTGGTGTCCGGCAGCATCCTCCGATCGGTGTGGAAGCTGTCGTGGCCGGTCATTTGCCTGCAACTCGTCTCGGGGATTCACGGTTTCGTCGATCACGTCCTCGTCGGGTATTTCGTGCAGGACTTCGCCGCGAACGCCGCCATCGGTGTCGCATGGCAACTCTTCCTCGTGATGGTCGTCTTCATTGCGTCGCTGTTCAACGGCATGGGCGTATTGGTCGCGCGGTACGCGGGACGCCGGGATCGTGTCGCTCTCAGCAATATCGCGTACCAGGTATTTTTGACGTCGTTCTACATCCTCATATTCGTCGCGGCGCCGCTCGGATACTTTTTCACACCGAGCTTGTTACGGCTGACGAACGCGCAACCCGAAGTGATTGCGTACGCCGAACCGTTCCTAAAAATTGTGTTCACGTGTTCGGCGCCGTTGTTCATGATGTTCGCGCTGAACAATGCATTCCAGGCGAGCGGCGATCCGCGCACGCCGCTCAAGCTCGGAATTCTGACCGCGATCTTGAACGTCATCCTGAGCTCGATTCTGATCACGGGCATGGGGCCGTTTCCCGAGCTCGGCGTGATGGGCGCGGCGATCGGCACGGTGCTCTCCCCAATTCCCAGCGTGGCGATTTCGATCAGCCTCATCATGCGCCACAAGATGATTGTCGGGCCGCCGGAAAAGTTTACGTTGCGCCCCGATTTCCAGATCATCCGCACGGTCGCGCGCATTGGAATTCCAACGGGGATTCAGGCGGTGTTGCTCAATGTGGGCGGCGCGATATTGCTCGGGTTCATCGGGACGGTGGAACACAGCATCGCCGCGCAGGCGGCGTACACGATTTGCTACACGCAACTGTTCTCGTTTGTCACCTGGGCGAGCTTTGGTCTTCGCGCATCGTCCGCCACGTTGATGGGCCAGAATCTCGGCGCGGGTCAACCCGACCGCGCGCGGATGAGCGTGTACGCCACGATGGTGATGGCGATGCTCTGGGCATCGCTTTGGGCGATCATCTATTGGACGTTCCCGTCCTTTCTGATGTCGCTATTCAATCAGAACGAAGGCGATGTGTTTACCATCGGGCGCGAGTTGTTGCAGTTCCTCGCCGTGTCGGCATTCTTCGTTTCGGCCGCACTGACGATTACCGGCGGATTGCAAGGCGCGGGCGATACGAAGACGCCGATGTATATCGCGTTTGTGAGCCAGATTGTCGTCTTATTGGGATTGTGTTTCGTTTTTCAGCAGACGGGCTATTTGTCGCCAACGTCCATTTGGACCGCGGTGCTGATCAGTCATTTTACGCGATTCATCGCGACGGCGTTCGTGTTTCATCAGGGGCGTTGGGCGCATATTGAACTTAATATGGGAACGTAAATCATGGAACCCAGCACGCGTCATTCTTCGCTGGAGCCCAGCACGCGTCATTTTGAGCGCCAGCGAAGAATCACCGTTCGACAAATACCGTTGGATATCGCGCGAGCGAGATTCTTCACTGGAGCCCAGCACGCGTCATTCTGAGCGCCAGCGAAGAATCACCGTTGGATATCGCGCGAGTGAGATTCTTCGCTGGCGCTCAGAATGACTGATGAGTGGAAGTCGAAATCCCACCGCCTGAAGGCGGAACTACGAACCTATGAACGATCGGGATCGAATTCATGTAGCGCCGTTGCGATTTGCCGTTGTGTTGGCGGCGTACTTGGCGCATGACTATTGTTCTTATTTTTTAAGCGCGGATCTGGGGTATTTGTTTGTCGTTGCGCTTTGCGTGGGGGTGATCGTTGCTGCGATCGTCGATGCCGGGCTCGCGTTGGCGATTGTGGCCGTGTTGATTGTGTTTAGCGATGACATGGCGCGCTTGGACCTTGCGGATTCGGGGCTGCGTTTGAACAGTTTGTTGACCGTGTCGCTAGGCGGCATTGCGATTGGGAATTTGTTGGCGCTGGCAGTTTGCGCAATTGGCGTGTTCGCTGCGGTGTTGCGATGGGGTCGGCGTCCCGACGGAAATGGGTTGCATGCCGCGGACTTTTGCGTGTTCGCGATCGTGGGCGTATACCTCGCGGCGACGATCCATGGTTATGCGTCGTTGGATTCGAATCCGCGCGGTGCGTTGAACGACTGGAATCATCCGATGCTGCTCGCCGCGTTTTATTTTTATGTGCGCACGCAGGCGAACACCGCAGCGGCGTTGACGCGGCTTTGGTCGTATTTGTTTCTGGCGATCGGCGCGAAGGCGTTGGCTTGGGCGTTTTGGTTTTACGCCGGGACCGGGGTCGCTTTCGGTTTGACGACGATTCGCGTGGCGACTGAATCGGGCCGGGTGCTGTTGGTGTTCGCGCTGGTGTCCGGGTTTATATTGCAGGACCGGCGAATCGGGTTGGCGTTGCGCGAGCGGCTGGTTGCGTTCGGGATTTCCGCGTTTGCCGCATTGAACTTGATTGCGGATGCGTCGCGGGGTCCTTGGTTGATGAGCGCGTTTGGAATTCTCGCGATCGTGATGCTGGGCAATTTCGCCGGAAAGGTGCGGTGGGCCGCGCTTGCCGCGATTTTGTTGCCCGCGATTGGACTCGGGTTGTGGCAGACGCGTCCGCAGGCCTTCGATCAGATCGGGTATTTTTGGAGTACGCTGCAATTTTGGGAAGAAGGAAACATCGAGCGATCGACGTCGACGATGGTGCGTGTATACGAATTTCGAAACATTCACGCGCAATTGATTGACCATGACAATGTGCTGCTGGGCGAGGGACCGGGGAGCCGTTTTTCGGATGCGTATCACGAGGTGCCATTTGAATTGCGAGAGAATGACTACACGTTGAAAGAAATCGAGAGCCGATCGTTCGAGAATCCGCACGGGTTGTTGCCGAATTTGATGCTCGATACGGGTTATGGCGGGTTGGTCGTGTATCTTGGCGCGATGGTGCTGTTGTATTTGTCCGTGTTCGGCGCGTTTTGGCGTACGCGCGATGCGTCATTGCGCGCGATCGCAATGTCGCTGATCGCGTTTTTGCCGGCGATCGTTTATATGTCGTGGAGTCCGAAGATCAACATGTGCGTGGGGATATTCGTGGGCATGGTTGGCGCGCTGCGTTGCTTGACTTCGCCCGGCTATTCGCCGAGGCGCGCGTCCGAGATGCCCTCGCGCGAATTCCCATTCGGCTCGACTTCCGTCGCGTGAATCCATCCCGCCCCGTGTACATTCTCGATGCCCCCGCGTTTACGCCGGCGTATTGTCGTTCGTTGACGCGGGCGTTGATTGCTATTCATCCGAACACGCGTCTGCTGACTTCCGAATCGTTGATCGACGAGTACGAGCCGGCCGATCATGTGCCGGGCCGCGAGTATTTCTTTTTACGCAAGACGAAGAGAATGCGGCGACGGGCGCAGGGCAACGCGGCGAGTTTGCAAGTGGCGCGCGCGCTGGGTCTTTTCGAGTACGGCGTCGATCTAATGCGCCTGTTTGTTCGGTGCGTGCGCGAACGGCCGATTCTGCATATCCAGTGGACGCCCGTGCCGCTGCTCGATTGGAAGTTCATCGTGCTCGCACGCGCGATAGGAATTCGAATCGTCTTCACGGTGCACAATCCGATGCCGCACGATGAGGCTTCGCGACTGCAGGTATTCCTCAATCATGCCATCCAGCGCGGAGCGCATCGGTTGATCGTTCACAACATCGATGGCGTGGTGGAACTACGCGACAACGGGCGCATTAAGATGCCGATCGAAATTATTCCTATTGGTGTGCTGTTTGACGAAATCGCGCCGGTCCCTCGCGACGACGCGCGGAAACGTTTTGCGTGGGGCGATGAGTGCGTGTTTCTTTTTATCGGACTGATTCGGCCGTACAAGGGACTGGATTTGTTGTTGGATGCGTTGCGCGAAGTCAGCGCGCGGACGCGGCTGGTGATCGCGTCGCCTTGGCCGCCTTCGTACGATCGCGAAGTGTTCGAACGGAAAATCGAATCGCTGCGCGAGGTGCATGCGGTCGAGATTCGCGGAGGGGTGCCCTCGCCGGATGAGACTGCGGCGTTGATGTGCGGCGCGGATGCGTGCGTTTTTCCGTATCGCTCGGCGAGCGGGAGCGCGCCGGGGATGATGGCGATGCGGTTTGGGTTGCCGATGATTGCTACGTGGTCGGGGTCGTTTACGGAGATGCTTGGGGAAAAATTGGTGGAGTGGATCGTTGCTCCGGGGAATCTTGGGATGTTGCAGGATGCGCTTGAACGGTTCGCGGGGTTGACGCAAATGGAACGCGAGGCGATCGGGAAGATTGTTCGATTGCGGGGAGAGACGGAATTTTCGTGGAGGGAGATTGCGCGGCGAACGGTGGAAGTTTATGAATCCGTGGAGTGAGCCACGAATTTGCACGGCGCAGCAGAGGCGCAATCAAACCACGGAGACACGGGGAACACGGGGAACTGATTCACCACAGATAAACGCCGATTGCCACGGATGAACACTGATGAACGCGGATGAGAAGAATGTGGGATTTGGGAGGGTGCGGTGGGGCAGAGTCATTAAAACAGCCGATTACGATTACGAATTACGAGCAGGAGCACGATTGAGGCTGGGTTATTCGCCGCCTTCGGGGATCGCTTTTTTGTGTTCGTCGAAGAAGTCGAATACTTCATCCAAGAGGTGATCGACCACTGCTACGTGGTCGTAGTCTTTTTCGATGTATTTTACTTTCGGCATGGGGAGGTCGGTTGCGGCTTTGTGGAAGGCGCGGGCGGTTTCGATTGGGACGAGGGCGTCTTGGGTTCCGGCGCCGATAAATAGGGGCAAGTTGGGGGCTTTTGCTAGTTGCGTGGCGGCGCCGAAACCGGCTAATGGCGCGAGGGCTGCGAAGTGTTCGGGGTGGTCGAATCCTACAAGGACCGTTCCGCCGCCCCCCATGGAGTGGCCCGTGAGATAGATACGGGCTGGATCTATTAGATACATCTCTTGCGCGAGCGCGAGGACGTCGAGCGGGTCTTGTCCGCTTTCGCCGCGATAGCCGCCGTAGGGTCCGCGGCCGTTGACGGAGACGGCGATGTAGCCGCGTTGTTGCGCGTTCATTTTGTAGAGGCCTTGATAGCGATCCATGAAGGAATTTTCGTCGCCGCCGGCGCCGTGCAGCGCGATGACGAGCGGGTATTGTTTTTCGGGATCGAATCCTTCGGGGACGAACAAGCGGAACGGCACGAGCTCTTTGTCGACGCTGGATTGGTAGGCGAGGCGCATGTCGCCGGTTGCGCTGTAGAGCATGTCTTTGCCGGCCTTCGCTTCTTTTGCGAGCTGCTCGACGAAGGCCAATTCGTTGGGGAAATCCATGCGCTCGACGACCATGCCGGCAGCGGAGAGGATCGAGGTCATGAAGATGGGATGATCGGTGTACGCGCCGGGGACGTCCTGGGTGAGTCCGTTGTTGTACGTCGCGAGGTGCCAGTCGACGGT
>JBGTJY010001151.1:0-11420 GCA_041744855.1 Candidatus Hydrogenedentales bacterium | reverse complement strand
CCCCCGAATAACAGATTTTGACAAAGCTCGTTATTCGGTCCCCGTATACTTTCGACTTCGGCCCGGCCGGATCAAGACCAATTCGATGCCGACGATCCCCAGGATCACTGCGGGAATCCAAGCAAAAGTCGATTCCAGCGTCGTGATCCCCGCCACCCAGCCGGCGACGAGCGCGCCCGCGAAGCCCCCCGCCCCAACGAGGCTCTCATTGAAAGCGGCGCGGCGGTGCTTCTTGGCGGGTTTGCTCACGCTGTAGAAAATCCCGGTGAAAAAGGACACATACGTGTTGGCCCCGGCGACCGTGTAGCACGCGTACATGACGGCGAGCGAATTGGTGCCGCTCAATACCCAGCACGCGCCGGCAGTCAGAAGCTGGAGCGCGACCACTAAGGAAAATCGGTGGTGCCACGCGCTCGTGCGGCCCATGACGAAATACACGATCGCGCTCGTGAAGGTGATGGCGAACGCGAGGACCGAGAAGAGCGTCGCCGCGCCGTACGCAAGCATCGCCTCGGAAGACTCGCCGCCGATAAACAGAACGAGGCGTCCTTCTTCGACCAGGGTATCCAGCCGGCGAGGGTACACCGAACGAATCGCCCCCATGATGCCGAACCCAAGGAATATCGCAAGCCACGATGCGGGCAGCAGGTATTCGCTCCGTGAAGTCTGTACGACGGCATCGGACTCATCCTCCGGTTGTTCGCCGAAATAGTCGCGCTCGTGCGGCTGCCAGTAGAGTAGCAAAAAACCAAAGATTCCGAATACGGCCGCCAGCAAGAACGGCAATCGAAAGTCAGCATCGTAAAACGGCCCGGCGAAGAGCGAGCCGAGCGCCATCCCGGCGCTCCATGTGATGTTGAACGCGGCCATAAGGCGCGCCCGTTTCCCGAGGTTTGGTTCGCCGCCGAGCCACGCGTGCAACGCCGGCCAAGAGAGCGCGACGGCGCTGAACCCGATTGTCGCGAAAAGTCCGAAGAGGAAGAGATTCGTCATGAAGCACGCGACGGTGATCGCGATCGCGAACGCGCCGGAACCGATAGCCGCCAGGCGGATGGCGTTTGGGCTGCGCCGGAGCGGTTCGGCCGCGGCGAGACAGACGATCATGTAGCCGAGCGACATCATCGCGGCGATGGTGCCGGAAACCGTCTCGTCGCCGCCGAGCCGATCGAAGACGTAAAACGGCATGCAGGTGTGCGCCAGCATGAGGCCCAGATCGAGTATGAAAGCGGCTGAAAAGTGCTTAAAAAGAACGTGGCGCGAACGCACGAGAACGAGTGGCTCCGGAAAAAAAGAACTGCACTTCGGAAGGGAAGACGTATTGTCTACACCCGCGTGCGCCGTGTCCACACGCCAGGTTCGGAATTCCGCATTCATGCTGCGGGATCGACCCCGTACCCGGTCACCAAATGCGGCACTACAAACTCGCCGTATCGCGAAACCTTGAAACGTGCTACGATATCGCCCGCGCGGATGTTCTTTGGGTGCATCCGCCTTGGGCTTGCAAATTTCAGGGCTTGCAAATTTCAGAGTTCGCAGTTACCAGGGCTGTTTAGTTTCTCAGGGGTTGGGCTGCAGTATGGGTCTGGGAAATCGCATTGTGCCTTCGCCGGAAGGCGGGCTAATCGCGTTCTACAAATTGACTGAGTGGTGGGAGCGCACGTATTCGATAGACGAGCGTCACCGCATCACCGAAACTTGCGACCCGTCGGGCGAAACGTTGTTGGCACGCGGCCGCATCTGGGAGTCGTCGGGCACCGCGGTCCAAATGTTGAATGGACTCGCGAGTCACTTCCTTACAGCCGACGACTATCCCCTCGCGATTCGCATCCTCGAGAAGGCCTACGCGATCGGCCGAGCCGAAGGCACCGTCATCGATCAGCACTACACCTTCGAGCATCTGATCCAACTCTTCCGCGCCGCCGCCCAAATCTTTCCCCGCGTCAACGGCATGAAACTCGCCACGTGCCAGTGTCAGATCGACTTAGCGCCTCGCCTTGCTTCGGAACTCGTGCGCGAAGGCGCCGTGCGGTTGCCGCGCCATTCCGGTTACGAAATGCTCATCGAGGCTCGCGACTTGACCGCGCACTTCGAAGATGCCATTCGACTCTGCCGTCAAGCGCGACAAGAACGCTGGAGCGGCGACTGGGACAAGACGCTCAAGCGATTGAAGCGGAATCTCTCTCGGCGTCAATCCGCCCCGAGTCTGATCGCACAGGAATATCCCGAGGCGACGCATCGCCGCTTGTGCGAACTGCTCGCCGAAGAGTCGCGCCAAGCCTCGCCCGTTACGAGCGAGACGGATTCCGACGGCCTGTTTCGGGAAGGTGGGTCATTCTTTTCAAGTCTGCCGCCCGCATTCGTCCGCGATTTCGTGCCGGAGGCGCCCCTACGAGAGGTGTCCCTGCGTGAGGCGACATTGCGTGACGCGCCCGTGCGCGAACCGCGCGAATCGTTCAGCGAACTCGACGATGCACGCGCCCAGATTGCACGGCTCGAGCGCGAGAATGGACGTCTATTGCTGGAGCTGACGTCCGCGCACCAAGCCGGCTTCGAAGCCCGTGATACGGCGTTTCTCGCGACCGCCCAGTTCGAAGACATGAAATCGCAACTGAACAAGGCGCTCGATGCCGCATCGGACGCGCTCGATCAAGTGGCGGCGCGTGAACAGGAAATCGCGACCCTGCGTGAAGCCGCGTCCGCCGAATCCCAAGCATCGGAATTGCTGCGAAACGAAATCGCCAACGCAACGAAACAGCATGTCTTATTGCGTGACCGAATCGACGCGATGCTGCGCGAAAACGAATCCCTCCGAGCGACCGCGGAAGGCGCAGCGATCGCGAACGAGGCATTGCAGGCCCGACTCGCGGAGGCGGCCCTGGCCCAGGCGGATCAGGCCAACGTCCACCGGAAAGTCTGCGACGAGCGTGAACGCCTACTGCGCGAAAACGCCGATGCCGCCCGAGTCATCGCTACGCACGAGCAGACCATCAATGCGCTCCGCGTGGAATTGGAAATACATTCGGCCAGCGTAGGCAGCGCCGAATCGGAACTGATTCACCTCCGCCGCGAACTCGAATCGACGATCTCGCAGAGAGACGCAGTCATCGCCGCGCGCGCGAATCTCGAGTCAGAACTGCAAGCGCTGCATTCGCAATTGGCCGCCGACGCCGCGGAGTCGGCCCGCCTGCGAATCGAGCTCGACGATCGCGAGGAGGCGTTCCGGCAAACGCTGGAAGAAAAGGTCAAGGCCCAAGCGGAACGCGCGCGGCTAGCTCTTTCGCTTTCCGAGTTGGAATCCGAATCGACGCGCATGAAGGCCACCATCGACGAAATGCATGCAGAATTGCACGAAATGCACGCGGAAGCCGCGAAGCGGCTCGCCGACATTTCGGACGCGCGATCGGAACTGGACGATCTACGCCGTCAGTTGCGGGAACGAGAACATCTCGCGGAGGAAGTCAGCCGGCTCGGTGTTGAGCGCGAAGCCACCATCGAAACACTGGAAGGCGAAATCGATACCATTCGCCGCAGCTACAACGAATCCATGCGCACGCGCGAAGACCTCGAAGCGCAACTCGACGAATCGCGAGCGGAAATCGAAGGCTTGCATGAAACCATCGAGGAATCCGAAATCGCATCCGCTGGTCTTCGCGCGGAATTGGGCGATTCCCACGAGCGCGCAATGCAGGAGCAGGCCCGCACCGAGCAAGCGCGCGCAAGGGCCGAGCAGGAGCGGGATCGGGCCGAACAAGAGCGCGTTCGGGTCGCGGAGGTATTGCACGCGACGCAGGCGGAGCTGCAAGCGTTTCGCCAGGGGATGGCCCAAGCCCAGCAACACATCATGTATCTCGATCAGCAGTGCGTCGCGATGCGCAACGAACTGAACGCCGCCCGGCCGCAATTCCCCGCCATTCCTCAATTGCCGGGCCCTCAAATGAACCCGCCGATGGGATTCGACATGTCCGGTCAAAACGACGCCATGTCGATCGAGGGCCTGCGCCGCGAAGTGCAGGCGTTGCGGGCCCACGTCGATCAGGCGGTGCGCGCACGCGACGGACTCCTGGTTCAGATGCGCCAAGTCCAGGCGACGGCCCTGAACCACGCGCAAAGCGTTACGACGCCAGCGGCCCAGCCCGTACGCACAGGAGAGCCCGGATCCTCCATTCTAAATCCCGAATGGGAGTACGACCCCTACGCGCGTCCGCCGGCGGGCGTCGCCTCGCACATCGTCTGCAACTGCCCGCACTGTCACAAAGACCTGCGCATCCCGCGCCAATTCGCGGGCTGGTTCGGGCAATGCAAGTTGTGCGGACACGACATCACGGTGCCGAAGCAATGACAGCATTGGATTCGCCGCTATGTCGCTGACCATCGCCTGTCCACATTGCCGCACTCCCCTCGCCGTTCCAACGGAATTCGAAGGCACGACTGGCACGTGCCGCGTCTGCGGTAAACCCGTCAAGGCCGTGGAAGACTTCGTCGACCTAAACCTCGAGTCCAAAGACCCCGAAGTCCAGCGGCCCGCGCTGACGCTAAAGCAATACGACAGCTCCTGGGACTGGATTCCGGTTGACCCCAGCGAAGCCGCGGCCAAGTATCGTAGTAACCAGCGTATCGCGGCCGTCCGCGTGCTGACGCAAGCGGGATGGATCGTGGGGAACGTGCAATTGCCACCAGCGTCGCGCCTCATCGATTTTTTGAACCAGCAAGGCGAATTCGTCTCGCTCATCGATGCGTTTCTCGAAGGGCGCTCGAAACCCGTCGACGAGTTTGCCCTCCAGAAGTCGTCCGTCTATTTCCTCGCCGCAATGGACGTGGCGACGCCGCATTCCGCGTCGCAACTGGGCACGATCGAAGATCGCGCGATCTCGTGCTTGCTGCCGATTGGAAGCCTCACCGCGAAAACGCGGGTGAACCGCGAAATTACAACATGTCAACACTTCGCGAAGCACAAGGGTTTTGTACTTGTCACGGAGTGCCGCTACCGCGTGCGCGACCCCTGGCGCAATCAAATTCTGGACGATCTCGAGTCCGCGTTGCTGCTCAATTCGGCGGCGATCATCGGGATATCCGAGCTTAACACCGCCTAGGCGCGGGTCTGGTCGGTGCCTTGACCTGAATGCACTGACGATCTCGGTTGTATCGATTGCGGTACGGGGCCCGAGTCATGAAGCTACAGCGAGGATATCGCTCGTTCGAACGGGTCAGGCAGCAGCGCGAGCGTTGGTTTCGGTGGATATCCGCACCCATCTTTATTTCGTGGATGACTACTGATGGCCTGGCTAATCTATTATCTACTTACGGATGGCGCCGACGAGTTGTTTATACGTTGGAAGCAAGACTCACCCGGCCCTATTCCGGGCCGCGTTTTTGGATGGACGCTGGTTGGGTTCTGGGCATTGATGCTCGTGATGGTGGTTCAATCGTTTTTCTGGAAACGGAGCGATGACGAGACGCAGAAATAGTCCGGATAGCGATAGCGTATGTGCCGATTCACGCCCGGTGATGCGATGACATTGGAGCAACGAACAGCGACGGATGTTTTTCCCTCCGCGGCGCCGGCGCCGCGCAAACGCACGAGCAAGATGCTCGTTGCGGGACTCTTATTTATCTCGGCCGCAGCCATGGTTGCGTTGGCTCGTGTTGGGTTCTGGCTTTGGGCGGTTTTCCACGTGCCCGACTCGCCGACGATACGCGCCGAGCTCGAAAAGATACGCAGCGCTGGGCACCCCGTGACGACGGAGGAACTCAGAACGTGGTATGTGCCGCCTTCGGAAGAAGAGAGCGCTATGCCCGTCCTCCGACAGTTCATGGGAGACCTTGGACCTTGGTACGACGAGAAGTGGTCGCAGTTTGGATTTTACGGCATTCCATCTCCCGGTGAAACGTGGGATGCGGAACTGCTCTCGCGCGTAGAGACGGCCTCTCATGAAAACCAGGCAGCCCTCAGCGAGTTACGCAATCAGAGGCCGTTCAAAGGAAAGCGATACCCCCGCGCGCTCACGTTGGATGATTTGCAACTCGATCTCGAACGGCCGTTCGAGCTCTCTATTTCCTCACGAGCGCCCGACGCGATCATGACACTGCTCGCCGTTGATGCGCTCAATCGTGCCCGGTCAGGAGACGGCGACGGCGCGATGCTCAGTCTCATTTCCTACGTCGACGTAATGCGACTGGTGCGTGATGAGCAATTTCTTTTTGCTGCAGGTGTATCGCAAGATTTCTCCTTGTTTCGAAGCGCGCTGAACTTCTCACTCACCGAGACGCGGCCGGGCGAGCAAAGTCTGCAAGAACTGATGAATACGCTCATCGACGCGGACGATCCGGCGCCATTTATCGAGCGCGCCGTGGTGGATCGTAGCAATGGACTGCGCAATTTCGCACCGACATTGCCCTTCATATTCGACCCGCTCATCGAACTTGAGCCCGAAATGAACTACTACACGGACGACTATCGATCCGCCCGCATGTGGGAGGTCAAGGGAAAAACGGCGGACATGGAGTTGTATTTGTTGCAATACGGCCGGGGTATCGAGGCCATGATGCGCGCAGATTCCGGCCAGGATTCCGTTCCCGCGGCCAAAGACAGCGCCGCGCTCAAGCGAACCGAGTTTCACTCCGAATCGCTCATCGTCAGCACGAATCTCGGACACCAAATCGCGGGAGACGTTGGCGAATATGCAACCTTCGCCTCGCAACTTCGCACGGCGGTCATTGCTCTCGGCGCGGAACGCCTCGAACGCCGGCACCGGCGATATCCCGAGTCGCTCGAGGCGATTCAAGAGGCGTTCTCCATCGAGACCCTCGATCTGACTTCGGGCAGGACCATCTCATATGCCTCGAACGGCGACGCGTATTTCGTGGGCGCCGCTCGAAGAAATCGACTCGAATAACTCGGCTGAACGCTTCGTATCGCGAGGCGCTCACTGACGCCTCCCAACTGGAATCCGGTGCGTTGCGCGGGTTCGGGGCCGGGCGAGGACTTCAGGATCGCCCCGTAGACTTTCATCGCGTGGTCGTCCTGGTTTAGATTCTCCCGCATGAGCCCGAAGTGAAGCCCAATCCGGTCCGCGTTTTCGGGTCGCTGCTGGTTGGGTGCTGGGCCTTGATGGTCGTAATGGTGGTTCAGTCATTTTTCCGGAAACGGAGCGATGACGAGACGCAGAAATGAATCGTGTCGACTGAGCGGAGGCGCGATTCGAAATCGGAACGGAGACTCGAGATGATGCGTTGGCTACTGTCGTGCCTTGTGCTCCTAGCCTGCGTGGTGCTCGCGAGCCCGTGTTTCGCCGCCGAAGTTGAGCCTGCGAATTTCCACCATGTGCACCTGAACGTCACTGACCCGGCGAAGACAATCGAGTTCTACACGACGATCTTCGGCGCGGTCCCCACCAAATACGCCAGCGCGACGGACGCACTCTTTACCGAGCGGTCGTTCATTCTCTGGAACGTCGTACCCTCGGCGCCCCCGAGTGAATTAAAGAGCGGGCTATGGCATCTGGGTTGGGGCGGCATCGACATGCCCAACGAGTACAAATGGCTTGTGTCGAAGGGCGTGAAAATTCACACGCCCCTCTACGAACTCGGGGAGGGGCACGTGACTTACGTGCAAGGCCCCGACGATGAGCTGATCGAAGTCAACACCACGGGCAACCATCGCTTCGGCCACGTGCATTTGTTCGCCGAGGATGTGAACGTCACGACACAGTGGTACGCGGATCACCTCGGACTCGAGGCGCGGCGGCCGAACGTGCCCAAACCGGATTTGACGAAAGTCCGCGCCTGGTCGAATGCGTTTCGCTGCGACAACGTGAGCATCATCGTATACGGCCGTCCCGATTACACGCCCGCGCCGCCCTGGTGGCGGTGGGAACCGTTAACGGAGTTCGAATCCACGGCGGGCCGGGCAATCGATCACCTCGCGTTTTCGTACCGCGATATTAAGCCGGTGTTCGAACGCATGAAAGCGGCGGGCGTGCACATTGTTCAACCCATCATGCTGGATATGGCGTTCAACCACAGCAGCTTCAAGGTCGAGGGTCCGGACAAGGTCATGATCGAAATCGTCGAGGCGAAGCCGGTGCCCGAAGGGATTTGGGAATGAGTACACCCCGGCGCGCGCGCTTTTTTTGACGCCTTGACGGCCCCCATGGTGTATACTGCCCGGAGTTGCGCGCGGGGCGCATACCATAATTCAACGCGGCGCAAAGGCGTCGCCGAGAGGAGAAGCCCGATGAAAAAGTTCGCACTGTTGGGGTTGGCCGCGATGGCCGTCATGATCACGCCGATGCTGGTGTCCGCCGCGGACGAGGCCGTCACGTTGACGGGCGAGCCCGTTTGCATCACGTGCGCGTTGCAGGACAAGTCGGGTGAAAGTCACATCGCGTGCGCGAAGGGTTGCGCGACGAAGGGGCTGCCAATCGGTCTGCTGGTGAAGGACGGCGACAAGGAAGAGATGTACCTCGCGCTCGGCGATGGTGGCAAACAGGCGAAGGACCTGCTTTCCGAGCACATGGGCCACCAAGTGAAGGCGACCGGCAAGGTTGCCACCAAGGGCGGGATGAAAGTCATCACGATTTCCAAAGTCGAGATGTAAATCGATCGCGAATTCCGAACAATTTCGCCGCCGGAACTTGATGGTTCCGGCGGCGTCGTTTTTTCCTGCCGCTTGGAAAGCGGCGTTCCCGGCCTGCCGGTTGGAACCGGCGTTGCAAATCTAGAGCTTACGGTGGAGCGGGTAGTCGGGCGTCGTTGGCACGTCGATCAGCATGAGTTCGAGGGGTTCCGCGCTCGAGTTCTCAAACCGCAACTCGCCGCACTCCGTCACGACGAAATCTCCGCGCTGGATCGGTTGCTCATCCGCGCCGTCCACGATACTCCCGTGACCCGACATCACGACCGTTGCTTGAGAACGTCCATTGCACGACCAGATCGCATGATGGGCGTCATGTTCAATCTTGATGTGATCGATATGTGCGTCCGTCGCAAGCGTTAGGGGCGAGTTACCGCCGAGAAGCTCCCGCACCGTCACTCCGTCGGAATGCAATACGGGAAAAGCGCCCGCGTCGAAATCACGATAGGCGGGCGGCCGTTTGAGCGCGGCGCGCAGATCGGGTTCAAACCAAATCTGAAAGAACGCGGTGCGATCGCCCAGCATCTGCTCTTCGTGCGCGATTCCGGAGCCGGCCTGAATAACTTGCACGCCTCCCGCGCCGACGCGGCTCTCCGTGCCGAGGCTGTCGCGGTGGCCGAGCTCGCCTTCGACTACGTAGCTCAGAATCTCGAAACCGTAGTGTGGGTGCATGCCGATTTTCCCGTAACCGTCCGCCGTCGCCCAGGCCCAGTAGAAAAGCGGACCCACGCGATCAACCGCGCTGCCTTCGCCGGCAAAGCCGATCGGTTTAAACTCAGTGATTCTGCCACCATCGAAGGTGCCGGTGGCTTGGCTTTCGAGCCCGATCACTCGGACTCGATTGGTGAGTGTCTGTGTCGCCATCTTGCGATCCTCCTGTCAGTTGTAAACGTTATTTGTTTACAACAAGTAAATGAGCCAATTGTAGGCGGACTCCGAAGAGTCCGCCGAAGACTGGTCGAGCTTAGATTGACGACGCGCCGTGGGACGTTGACCCGGCCAATCGCCGCTCACCTCGTTCGCCCCAGTAGCGCGTGTCGGGCACTCCTTGCGAGAGCAACCGGTACGACAACCAATCGGGCAAAACGCGGTAGAGGAACGAGTAGAATCGTGCGCTCAGCGATGGCTTGTTCGTGGCGAGGGGAATCCCGCTGCTGTCACCACTGCGCGATCGCTTCTTTCCATTATTCGTTGCATTGTTCGTCATATATAGAACTCCTCTGCGGAGCGGCATGTATCCGTTGCGGGCCGCGTCGCATTCATACGCAACACTTGTGTTCGAGCCTTCACGAGCAGTCGATTAAGCGAATCCAACTCACCCGTCGTCATGTTCTTGAGCGCCGAGCGCACAATCTCATGAAGCGGCTCGTTCGTTTCCTCCAACAGGGCTTTCCCCCGTTCGCTAGCATACAACAGGACCAATCGCCTGTCACGATCGGTTCGTTCCCGATACACTAGCCCCCGTGCGGTCAGGCGATCGATCAACCGCGTCACGTCCGGCACCCGGGTGAGCAATCGCCGGGCGACATCCGTACAGGTCGCCCCGGCCTCACCGGCACCGTTCACGATACGTAGTATATTATACATCACGGGGGTCAAGCCCTTGTGCTTCAGGAACGCGTCGTGCGGCTGGCTGACCAGCGCGAACGTCCGCATTAAATTCAAATAAACCTCTTCGTACGGGCTTCGAAACGGCCTGGTTTGCTTAATCTCCCGTTGCAAACCTGTTGCCGATTCTTGGTCAGTGTTTCCAATCATGTTTGGATTATACCATACAACCAATATTTGTTGCAAACGATAATTGTATTCCGAAAGGAGTGTCTGACAACGCCGCAGGCTGGAAAGCCCGCGCTACAAATTCGCTAATGCTATTGCGGCGTTGCGGAGCAGGCCCCGCCATTTCGCACGGAGAATGGGGGTACCCGAGAACTCGGATCGAAAGTCGGACTCGCCCATAACGCTAAGCGCGGCCAAATCCGGATTCGCGTGTCCCGGCCGGGGATGAAAATCGGCGTCCGTCGTTGTTTTGGCGAATCGATTCCAGGGGCAGACTTCCTGGCAGATGTCGCAGCCGAAAACCCAGCTTCCCTGGGGTTCGTGCAATTCTCCCGGGATGTCCCCATGATTCTCAATGGTTTGATACGAGATACAGCGCTTCGAATCAACGACGTAGGGCGCAACGATTGCCGAAGTCGGGCAGGCCTCAAGACAGGCCGTACAGGTTCCGCAAATATCCTCCGATGGCGTATCGGGAGCGAGCTCGACTGTCGTGATCACCGTGGCCAGGAAAAACCAGGAACCCAGGTCGCGCCGGAGGGCGAGGCTGTTTTTGCCGATGGACGCGAGACCGGACTGCTGGGCCCAAGCCCGCTCCATGACTGGGCCGCTGTCGCAACTGACGTAGGATCGCGCGCCGGGCTCAAGCGAATCCAGGGCATCCGCCAACCTTCGCAGCGGCTTTCGCAAGGCGCGGTGGTAATCCCGACCCCACGCATATCGGGCCACGCGGCCGGCGCCGGGGCTGGATTCGGGTCTCGGCGCATAGTAGTTCCGCGCGAGTGCGATTACCGAAGCGGCGCCCGGTAGCTTGCGGCGGGGGTCTTGGCGGATCGACTTGGTTCGACGTATCCAGGCCATATCCGCGTCGTAGCCTCTTCCGAGCCAGTCGCCCAGCCGGTCGAATTCATCAACCTCCCCCGCGCGGGCGACCGCTGCCGCTTCGAAACCGAGCCTTTCCGCCACGGATTTGACCCATTTAGAGCGTTCCGCAGGCGAAGCGTCATGAGGT
>JBGTJY010001150.1:0-5675 GCA_041744855.1 Candidatus Hydrogenedentales bacterium | reverse complement strand
CATCCTTCAAATGCGCGAGGATGAAACGGCCGTAGATGACGTCGGCTGCGGGCGCCGGGAACGGGGTCTCGCGGATATCGTGATCGAGAAACACGATGGCGGGCGTAGAGTGCGCATTCGCAATATCGAGAAACGCCTTCCCGTTGTCGAGTCCGTACGTCGTGCGTGCATCCAGCATTTCGGCCAGGAGACGCGTGGTGTAGCCCGGGCCGCAGCCCAGGTCGAGCGCCACGTCAGGATTGCGGATCGCAACGCGCCGCAAAAACGCAGCGGTCGTGGGGGCGAAAACTTCAGCAAGTTTGCGTAGACGCCGGGCGGGGAGATCGCCCTGGCCGAAGAGATAGCGTTGTTTGGATTGCGTCATGGGGAAATGGATCGACCTGATTCACACCGGGCCATGCACACCGCGGGGGCATTGTGCGGAATTCTCGATTGAGTTATGCTCCGTCCGGGCTCGTCGTCTAAGGAGAGGTTGGAAGTACGCCCAAGGTTCGTTTCGCGATCCCGGATGCGGCGTTCCGCGGAACGTTGAGCGCGTCCCTCCCGGCGGCGCATGCGCGTGAAACCGGTTTTATTTTTTCTTTTCTTCGGGGCGGATGGTAAGGACGGGGCACGGGGCTAGGCGGGCTACTTTTTCAGCGACGCTACCGAGTAGGAAATGGGGCAGGCCTGCGCGGCCGTGCGTGGTCATCACTATGAGGTCGATTTTTTCGGTCGTGACGGCGTCGGTGATGGCGCGATGGGGGACGCCGGTTTGGACTTTGATTTCGCATCGAATTCCGCTGAGTTCCGCGGCTGTCTTTTTGAGGGACTCTTCGGCCTTCTCGACGAGGAATGGACTATTTTGTAGGTCGACCGAGGGCATGAATTCCGGGTAATCGAGCCAGGTGTCGACGACGTGCATGAGGACCAGGGTTGCGCCGAATTGTTTGCAGAGGTCCGCGGCGTGGGGTATCGCCTTGTGCGAGAAGTCGGAGAAATCGCAGGGGCAGAGGATGCGGCTGACGTGCAGGGCCGTGCCGTCCGCATCGACGATGTCGTGCTCCGGATGCTTGATGGCCATGACGGGGACGGTGGATTCGCGGATGAGGCGTTCGCACGTGCTGCCGAGGACGAGGCGGTCGAAGCCGGAGCGGCCGTGGGTCGCAATTACGATTAGGTCTGCGCCTATTTTTTTGGCGATCGTCGCGAGTTCATCCACGGGGCGGCCCTGGCAGATGTGGCTGGTTGCGGAAAGGCCCAGGGCTTTCGATTTGGCAATGAGTTGGCCCATGCGCTTTTCCGCGTTTTGTTTCATGGATTCGACGGAGAGTTGCAGGTCGCCGTGCGACACGTAGACGCCTTCCATGCCGGCGAGGTCCATGATGCGCTGGTCAATAACGTGCGCGAAGTGGACTGCGCCGCCGTTGGCCTTGGCGAGGGCGTGCGCGTATCGAATCGCGTTGTCGGCGTATTTGGAGAAATCGGTTGGGACGAGGATAGTCTTGTATAGGGTCATGGTCGTGCTCCTTCGATTCGCGCTGTCCGGGGATTTACCGAGCCTGCGAGTATGGCGAATCTCAGCGGCTTAGTCTAGATGGGGTGCGTCATTCAAGCGCGGACGCGCGTCTTTCCCGGGTATGGCGGAGAGGGAGGGATTCGAACCCTCGGTACGGTATTAGCGTACACACGCTTTCCAAGCGTGCTCGTTAAAACACTCCGACACCTCTCCTCGGCGTGGGAAGTATATTATATGGAGTGATCGCGGGTGGGTTCAAAGGTTGGCAGGCAAGGGCAGCCAAAATGGCTGCACTACAAAGGCATCTGGAAAATTTTTGTAATGCTGGCTTCCAGCCTGCGTGCGGCGTGGACCCACCGCCGCGGGAAGGAATCGGCATTTTGCGGTGTTTTCACCATCTAGCTATAATCGCGGTTCCACTGGCTATAATTGCGGTCCCACATTGGGGGGTCGCGGATAGCATCTCACATCTCCCGTGGGACCGCGCGCAGTATGCATACTGGCGAAGCACGGGTAACGGCTCTTCAGCAAGAGGAGGACCATCCATGAGCAACGTAGCAGAAGTGACGCAGGCCAATTTCGACACGACTGTCGGCAAGGGCGTGACCCTGGTCGATTTCTGGGCGGAGTGGTGCGGGCCGTGTAAGATGATTGCGCCGGTGATCGATCAATTGGCGGCGGATTACAAAGGCAAGGCGAACGTCGTGAAACTCAACATCGACAACGAAGGCGCGGTTGCGGAGCGGTATAACGTGTCCAGCATTCCCACGTTGTTGGTGATTAAAGACGGCAAAGAACACAAACGGTTTATCGGCGTGACATCGAAGTCTGTTTTGGCGGCCGCCCTCGATTCGGCGACTGGCTGACGGACGAACGAAGTCAGACAGCCTCTTACGATAGCGAAACTTGGGCCGGCCTCGCGCCGGCCCTTTTTTTAGTGTGCGGCGGGACGGCGGCCCAACAACTTCAACAGCGAGGAAAGGAGCTAGGTCGGTCATGTCAGGGAAACACGTAGCAGTGGCAGGGGCCACGGGGGTCGTCGGCGCGTGCATGTTGGAGACGCTCGAGTCGCGGAATTATCCCATCGCGTCGATCAGGTTGTTGGCGTCGGCGCGATCGAAGGGAAAGACGTTGAAGTTCAAAGGTGAGACGATTCCCGTGGAGGAGTTGCGGGCGGATTCGTTTCGCGGCGTCGATGTGGCGTTGTTTAGCGCCGGCGGCGGGACGAGCAAGGAATTCGCGCCACACGCCGCGAAGTCGGGTTGCGTGGTCATCGACAATTCGAGCGCCTGGCGCATGGACCCGAAGGTGCCGCTGGTCGTGCCCGAGGTGAACGCGAAGGATATCGAGTGGCACGACGGCATCATCGCGAATCCGAATTGCTCGACGATTCAGATGGTGGTGGTGCTCAAACCGTTGCACGACGCCGCGCGGATCAGGCGCGTCATCGTCTCGACTTACCAGGCGGTCTCCGGTGCTGGAAAAAACGCGCTGGACGAGTTGTATGCGCAGACTCGAGCTATGCTCGCGGGCGAGGCAGCGGAGTGTAAGGTTTTCCCGCATCCGATCGCGTTCAACTGCATCCCGCAGATTCCGCAATCGAGCGCGTTCGGCGAGAACGGGTACTCGACCGAAGAAATGAAGATGGTGAACGAGACGAAGAAAATTCTCGGCGACGATTCGGTTCGCGTGACGGCAACGACCGTGCGCGTGCCCGTACACACCGGCCATAGCGAATCGGTGAACGTGGAGACCGAGCGGAAGCTGACCGCGAACGAGGCGCGGGCGATATTGTCGAAGGCGCCGGGGGTCGAAGTGCAGGATGACCCCGGGAATCAAGTGTATCCGCTCGCGCTAAATGCGGCCGGAAGTGGACTTACGTTTGTGGGTCGGATTCGCGAGGACTTGTCTCATCCGTCCGCGCTGGACATGTGGATCGTTTCGGACAATCTGTTGAAGGGCGCGGCGTATAACGCGGTTCAGATTGCAGAGCTACTGTAGGCGCTGGAGCGGCCACTCAGGAGAGTGGCGTTCCCAGGTGCTGGAGAGGTACTTATTCACAGGGCCCGAGAACGGTTGACGGAAAGCCTAGACTTCCGTAATTTCGTGTAGGGGAAACTACTTACGAACGCGATGTTCGTAAGTAGTTTATTTTTATGGGCTTAAGGAAATGGGGACTTGCGATTCGGGCTGTAATTGGGTGGGTCGGACCCCTACAGCGGGCGGGAGTCTGTGGGAGAGGGATTTTCCACAGGTTATTCACAGTGGGAGGGATCGATTGGCTGAACGAGGTTATTGTGGCCTCTGCCACTCAGACGATTCGCGGCGTTTCGAGCAAAGTGAACTCGACCGTGACGGACGGTTTGTCCGTGGCGCGCCCGTTGATTTTCGATCAGGTGTCGCTCGCTACCTTGGATCCGCGTTCACATGTGCTGGGTCGTCGGCGCTCGAGTGATAGACGACGGCAAACCGCCATTGTTCACCAGATCGAATCGGCTTGGCAGCGATCGCCTTGGCCTCGGGGATCGATGGGAGCGCTTCACACACTACCTCCGGACCGACGCGAATTGCGATGTTCCCCTCTGCCTCATCGAGTAGTCGGCTAAGTCGGGAATTCTCGCTAATCTTCGCGCCTCGCCCCAAATACTTCGGGATTGGATTGATTCCCTGTTCCATAACCGTGGACGAGTAGACAGTATAGCTACGCTCTAGGCCAGCAGGTCGTCGCAACGCCAGAAAGCGAACGGACGGACACACATCGGCTAGTCGATGCACTGCTGTCAACCAGTTAACCTCGGCCGCCCTACCAAGTTCGTTTGCCAGCAGTAACCATCTCAGCGGGCAACGCTCGCCGCCGTTGTGATATGTGCCAACTAGTCGCTCAGGGATAAGAAGTATGCGCGCGAAATAGTCGCAAAGATACTCGAATTCCCAATACTCGCTTGGCCGGACCGGCGAACAGATTCCATGTCTGCGCAACACTATATGCGCAAGTTCGTGAGAAATCAGAAAGCGCGCGATTCCCCACTTGGCTCGATCGACAAGAAATCCCGAAGAAATAAGAATGACCTCGTCACCATTCGATCTGAGACGAACGGACCCCAGCCGTGCGTCGGAATCTGACTGTCTTACTGGCACTCCGAGTTTCTTGAGAAGGGGAGAAAGCTGAATTGGGAAGTCGGCGTCTCTGGAGAAATCGTGCGCCGCATCGGCGAGCAACGACTTGTAATTTAAGAACAGCTCTTCTTTCATTTCTCTTCAATGTAGGCACGCAAACTAGGGGCACCAGTAATGTACTGAGCTGTACGAACGTGACCGCGGGACGTGGATTTATCTCTAAACGCGGCGATACCCGCATCGTCGATAATTGATCTGCCATACCACGGGGAATCCGTTTGCTTAGTCATTGCCAGCGCGATTTCTTTCGCCGCCGATTCTGGCGTTTCGCCGTCTCGTAAATCCCTAAGCACCAGCTTATCAATCGCGCGTCGCAGCAATGAAATCAAGCCTGCCTGCTCTAGTCTTACTTTTTGCGCCGGCTCGATCACGAACTGAATTCTCCACAGCCGAGTAAAACGGCGTAGCTGAGCGCTAAGATGGCCGCCCGTTAGGCTATCCTCGTACTTTTTTTCGTAGTCGTTTAGCCGCTCAATCGCTGTGCCAACCGCGACTTTAACCTCCGCGATCTTATGATTCATATCTTCTCCGGGACAGTACATCGCCAGAGTTCCGGGGGGAAGAGCAAAATCTGATTCTAGTAGCCGGAGGGTATTGTTTCTGTTCCGTGGAGCCGATACGTCCTTACCGTAGTTTTGAATTATCTCAGACCGTACATATTGATTAATGTCGTCGTACGTTCGGGTTGCGAGGGTCGTGTACAGTTGACGATTGCCGAGTTTCCTGAGAAGAGCGTTGGCAATTCCTCCCCTTTCTTTCTTCGAGCCTGCCGTTGACGCTTTCAATAATTCTGATTGTCGAGCACAGGTCTCAATCAATTCCTCGTCGCTTAGCGGAAGAAGTTCCTCCTCGAGACTGTTATGCGAAGCTCCGCCCCATAGTTCGTACAAGGCGCGATCGAGCATGGCAGCGGCCGTGAGTTTGGTTCGATGAAACAACGCTGACTCCGCCAACTGGAATCTCCACTCGAGTAGTTCCAGGATGGCTGAAATTGCATCGG
>JBGTJY010001149.1:0-1672 GCA_041744855.1 Candidatus Hydrogenedentales bacterium | reverse complement strand
AACCCGCATGTTCCTTCTGAAGGCGCCACACCAGCGGAAACTCCGGATCGACGATCCAATCTTGTTGATACGCCGCACGGAAATGAAATATTTCGCCGAGCTGCCCCGACTGCACCATCTTCTTGATCGACGCCACGGCCGGCGCGAATCGATAGCTGAACCCACACATATGTTGCACGCCTGCCTTTTTCACGGCGTCCAGCATCGCGACCGATTCCTTCAGGGTATTCGCAAGAGGCTTTTCGCAGATGATGTGTTTGCCCGCCTTCGCCGCCGCAATCGCCATCGGCATGTGCAAATCGCCCGGCGTCGAAATATCGACAATGTCGATGTCCTCCCGCGCAACGACCGCCTTCCAATCCGTCGACGCCTCCGCCCAACCCATGTGCTTCGCCGCGGCTTCCGTCTCCTTCGCGTTGCGCCCGCACAAAACTTTCATCACCGGCTTCACAGGCAGATCGAAAAACTTGTCGACCTGGCGAAAGCCGTTGCTATGCGCCTTCCCCATGAATTTCGTACCGATGAGCGCGATATTGAGTGACTTCTTAGCCATGACAGTTCTCCTTCCACGAGAGACGTTGGTGAGTAGGTGATTATAGATCGCGCCGAGACGCCGCCATTTGTAGCGCTGCTTTTCATGCGGCGCGTGTCGCTGGTTTTGACGACAATGGCTACGCGCCGCTTGAAAAGCAGCGCTACAAAAAAACTTATCCGGCTTTATTCTCTCAAGCTGCGATACGCGTCGAAAAGCGTATCGCGTTCTTCCGCTTGAATCAGTCGCAGAATTTCATCGGCATTCGTCGCCGCGAGGAGCGAATCGCAGAACGCATCGTTGTTCAAGAGATGCGAGATTCCCGCAAGCGCCCGCACGTGCACCCGAAATTTCCGCCGCGGCATGACGAGCAGAATGATCAGCCTCGCCGGCTCGCAATCGAGACATCCCCAATCGATCCCCTGGGCCGAAACCCCAAGCGTCGCCGCTATCCCCTGCAATCGGTCCGAGGTCGCGTGCGGAACCGCGATGCCGTGCTCCATCCCCGTGCTGCCGGAGGTCTCGCGCGCGGTGACGATTTCGATGACGTGGTCGCGATAGGCGCGTGGGATGTCGCCGGCCTTAATCGATAGCTCGACGAGCTCGGCGATGGCCGCGTGCTTATCTCGCGCTTGCAGCTGGGTGGTGACGGCGCCGGCGTGGAGCATCTCGCCGAGTAGCATGCGGTGGCTTACTCGTCCGACTTTTTCTTCTTGATCTTCTTGAGTCGGAACGTGTCTTCGCGCTCGCGCTCCTCGAGCACGCTCTGAATGCGGCGCACTTCCCCGCGTAATTTCGGCAGCAAATATTCGTTCAAGGCATTGATGCGCCGATTCGTCTTCTTTACTTCTTCGCCGAGAATTTGAATGTTCCGCTCCAGCGGCGCGCACTGCACGAGCTGCTCCAACATTTGCTCGGCGGATTGCGCCGCCTCCAAAACGTGCGCCGACGTATCCAGCAAGCCCACGCCGCGGGTATGGTGCGGGCGCACGGCATTTTTCGGATCGATTCGTCCCAATTGCATGCCCCACACGCGCTCGGTCTTCACTTCGAAATCGAGGCTGCGGCGGCCCGCGACGGCAATCGATCGCACCTCCGGCGTGCCGCGATGCGCGCGCGCAATCGCCAAGCTGCCGACGG
>JBGTJY010001148.1:0-5499 GCA_041744855.1 Candidatus Hydrogenedentales bacterium | reverse complement strand
GGTTCCTTAAAAATTGTCGTTCATCGAAGGGTGATACACGCGGACGGTTGCAGCCCTTCACGCCCGTATAGCCTAGGCTTGCATTGTTAGGGTTCCGTCACGCTTTAATGAGCGCTCGGATCGAATACGAATAAAAATGTGATGGCCGGACGCCAGACCAACCAAACTTAGGGGCGGCTGGAAAAGTCGATAGCGGCGCCGCGCGATCGGCAACGACACCGAAAAACTCCGTCATTCCGAGGCCGCGCGCCTTCAAGCATTGCGCGCGACCGTGGGAATCTCGTCTTTCTTCCAGCAGCCCTGACGTAACGGGAACCGAATTCAACTCGCACACGCGCGTTGACTGTGTTTTGGCCCGATGCTATAATCTTCTCTCACGCCTGAAGTTAGAGCGATGCATCGCGCGCGGAACATGATTGACGCCGACCGCGCGGCGTTTGGGCGAACGCCGATTGCCGCTCGATACCAATTTTCACGGTGAGGAGGTGGAATTCGCGTGACGAAAGTTCGGGTACGGCCGGATGAACCATTTGAAAAGGCCCTCCGGCGCTTCAAGAAAAAGTGCAACAAAGAGGGGCTCATGCAACGCCTCAAAGAAGTCAAGCACTTCGAAAAGCCGAGCGAAAAGCGCCGCCGCAAATTGGCGAAAGCCATAGCGCGGCAGGCCGCTTCCATGGATTGAGCAATCCGCGCGAAGCGCGTTAGCTCCACCTAGTTAGTTTTTTATCGCGGCGGGACTGTATACCGGTCCTGCCGTTTTCATTTCTAGGCGGCGAATTTCCTTCGAATTTCCGGTACACTTCCGCGCAACTTTCTCCGCACACAACTTTCTCCGCACTTCTGGGGAGCGATCATGACCATCACGATCGGGCTCGACATTGGCACGAGCGGCACGAAGGGAATCGCGATCGACCCCGAGGGACGCGTTCTCGCCAGTGCGCTCGCCGAGTATCCGCTGCATAGTCCGAAGCCCAACTGGGCCGAGCAAGACCCTGCCGATTGGAAGCGCGCCGCGTTCGACGTGCTCGGGCGGCTTGCCACACAGATTGACGCGGCCAGTGTGAAGGCGATCAGCCTCACGGGACAGATGCACGGCTCCGTCTTTCTCGATCGAAAACACGAAGTGATCCGCCCCGCGCTCTTATGGTGCGATCAACGCACGGCCGCGGAATGCGACGAGATCACGACGCGCATCGGCGCGGAACGCCTCATCGACATGGTCTGCAATCCCGCACTCACGGGATTCACCGCGCCCAAAATCCTGTGGCTGCGCAAAACCGAATCGGCACACTACGCGCGCGTCGAAAAAGTGCTGCTGCCGAAGGACTACGTCCGCTACGTATTAAGCGGCGAAATGGCGACCGACGTCGCCGACGCGTCGGGCACGTTGCTCTTCGACGTCGCCCAGCGTACGTGGCACGCAAAGCTCATGAACGATCTCGACATCCCGGAATCGTTCATGCCCCGCGCCTACGAAGGGCCGGAAATTACCGGCGCATTGACGAACGATGCGGCGAAACTCACTGGCCTGCGCGCGGGAACGCCAATCGTCGCAGGCGGCGGGGATCAAGCCGCAGGCGGTGTCGGTTGCGGCGTCGTCAACGAAGGCGTCGTCTCAATGTCGCTCGGCACCAGCGGCGTCGTGTTCGCCTACGCCTCCGAAGTTTCGCGCGACACCCACGGCCGCGTGCACACCTTCTGCCATTCCGTCCCGGGCGCGTGGCACGTCATGGGCGTCATGCTCAGCGCCGGCGGATCGCTGCGCTGGTTCCGTGACGCGCTGTGCCGGCCCGAAAAAGCCGTCGCCGCCGAGACCGGCCGCGATGCGTACGAATACATCACCGACGCCGCCGCGACGATCCCGATCGGCGCCGAAGGTCTGACGTTTCTGCCGTACTTAACAGGCGAGCGCACGCCCCACAAAGACCCCTACGCGAAGGGCGCGTTCGTCGGCCTCTCGCTGCGCCACACGCGGGCGCACATGGCGCGCGCCGTGCTCGAAGGCGTCACGTTCGGCATGCGGGACAGTCTCGAGATCATGCGCGGCATGGGGATTCCCGTCGGCGAAATCCGCGCCTCGGGCGGCGGCGCAAGAAGTCCGTTCTGGCGTCAGATGTTCGCCGACGTTAGCGGCGCGCCCATCGTAACGCTCAACGTCGACGAAGGCCCAGCGTTCGGAGCGGCACTCCTGGCGATGGTCGCGGCGGGGGAACATCCCAGCGTGCAGGAGGCCTGTGCAGCGACGATCCGTGTGACGCAACGCATCGATCCGGATCGTGCAAGCGCCGAAAAATACGAGGACTGGTACGGCGTGTATCGCGCGATGTATCCCGCGCTATCGGCGCAATTCAAAACCGCAGCGACGTTGTTGGACAAAAGCTAGCGCCCGCACCCCACAGGCTGGAAGCCTGCACTACAAGTGAACGAAGCCGCCGATTGTAGTGCAGGCTTCCAGCCTGCCGCCCCGCGACTACCCCCGTTCAGCAGGATTCGCTCGGCGCAGCACTCTCGGAAGAACGCCCGCCAACTCCGGCTGAGCTACATCCTGCGGGATCGGAGCCGGTGATTTCCCAGCCACATCCATGGTGCAACGCCCTTCGAACACAACGCCAGCGCTCATCGCGATCCGCGGCGCCGATATATCGCCGACGATCTTCGCGGTGGACGTGCACTCGATGCGTTCGTGCGCGGTGAGATTTCCTTCCACGTAACCGCTCACGATGATTCGCGGCGCGATCAGGTTGGCTTTGACGCGCGCGCCGCTGTGGATCACGATCGACGCCTCGCTCTCCACGTGGCCCGACACGTCGCCTTCGATGTGAATGCCGCCGTGCGCCCGAATCTCGCCCGCGAGCGTCGTCCCGCGCCCGATAAACGTGACGGCCTTCGACGACTTCTTCGACTCCCCGCGGGCCATGCGTTCGCCGATCGGCTTACTGACCGAGGAAATTCCGCGGGTTGACCCGTTCGCCGTCCTTCAGGACTTCATAGTGGATGTGCGGCGACGTGCTCCGGCCCGTGCTGCCGACCTTGCCAATGAGATCGCCGCGTTCGACTTCCTGTCCGACTTCCGCGACGCGCTTGCTCATGTGGCCAAACAAGGTCTCATAGCCGTTACCGTGATCGATGCGCACGTAATTGCCGTAATACCCATCGCGGTCCGACTCGACCACGACACCCCGCGCGGTCGCCTGAATGGCCGCGCCGTGCACCGTCGCAATGTCGATTCCGGAGTGGAACTTCGTGCGGCGCGTGAAGGGGTCGCGTCGATTGCCGAAGCCCGAAGTGATTTTGCGGTTGCGTTCGTCCGTGGGAACGATCGAGGGAATCCGCGCCAATTGATCGTGGCGGACTTCCATGCCCGATACGAGTTGCCGCAGGCTCGACACGCGCATCCGCATTTCTTGCCACATCAGGTCGGCGGAGGGCCTGTCAACACCGTGGATGAAATTGGGCGGCGCGAAGGCCGAGTCGGCGATGAATTCACCCAGTACAGCGGGTTCGGGCGGTCCGCCTTGGCCACCCCCGGGAAGCGACGATAAGTCTGCGGCGGAATCGTGCGGCGGCATCCCCATGCGTTCGCGCACTTGTGTTTCGAGTTCGTAGAGCCGGTTCAGCTCCGAGGTGATCACTTCGTCCCGGGCCTCATACTCCGCCCGGATGGAAGCCTCTAAGTCATCGCGTAGATTGATTTCCAGCGTCTTCGAAGTATCGAGAGGGCCGGAATCGAACGCTAGCTCGCTTGGACCCTGATCCAGAGCTTCGGCAGGTTCCGCTACGTCCGGCGGCGGTACGGCATCCGTGGCCGCATGGGTGACGGGCTGGTTATAGATGTATGTGGCGATACCTACTGCCGCGGCGGCAACTAGAACCGCCACCATCGCCCCATGTAACAAATTCACTTCAAAGGAACGCCGATTGCCCCGGCTATGCGGGATCAGCATGACGGTCCACTTCTTCATTCACCAGGTACTCCCGCGGGAGAACGGCATTGCGCTACCGCGCAATGCACTCGATGGGGCGCTGGACTCTGCTCGCAACGCGACGCTTTACCAGTGCCATCATCCCCTCGGTCCGTGAGCCGGTTTCATCAAACCGGACTGCCTAAGGTTGAATGTCGCTCTTTCCGCTCCGACCGCCAGCGCACTACCCCCAGCGCAACTGCCGCAGTCGTTGACCAGTCACCTTCCGCTAACTCGTGCCCTTCTGGTAACCAGCAAGACTATACGACAACGAATGTTCAACGTCAATCGAATTTGGCGCACTAATCGGCGAATTTAGCATCTTGCGCAGCGAGAAGTACTGTGATATCGTCACTTGTAGAAGCGGTTTGCTACAATCGGCGACAGAATTTCGTCACTCTCCTGTTTCCGTACTCCCAACGGGTCCAGTGCTTTACTTTTTCAGGCCTCAACTGTCGTCCCCGAATCCCTCCCCCCAAAGTCGTCCCCGCAGGCAGTGGGGATTTTGAAAAAGTCGATACCGGCACTGCGCGATCAAAGACGTCACCCAAAAAAACCGTCATTCCGAGGCCGCGCGCCTTCAAGCATTGCGCGCGGCCGTGGGAATCTCGACTTTTTCAACAGTCCCGCAGTAAGCGGGGACCTCCTTACTCCAAAACTTCCGCCTATCGGTGTTCATCGGCGCCTATCGGTGTTCATCTGTGGTGAATCGTTTCCCAGTGCTCCCAGTGTCCCCCGTGGTTTGGTCGCGTTTACACTCCGCCGTGTACCATAGCGTCTCAGCCCGTCCCCGTCCCCGAACGGTAGGATCAAACGAATGCAGCCAGCAACGAAATTGAAAGTCCTGTTCTTGTGCACCGGCAACTCTTGCCGCAGCCAAATGGCGGAAGGCTGGGCCCGCAAGCTCAAGGGCAACGTAATCGAGCCGTATTCCGCGGGTATCAAGAGTCACGGCCTAAATCGCGTCGCCGTGAATGTGATGGCGGAAGCAGGAGTCGATATCGCGGAGCACCGTTCCAAGACCCTCGAACGCTTTGCCAACGTCGAGTTCGACTACGTCGTTACAGTGTGCGACGACGCCCACGAATCCTGCCCGGTCTTCCGGGGCAACGCTGTAGTCATCCACCAGGGCTTCGACGACCCGCCCCGTCTCGCCGCCAACGCCCGCACCGACGAAGAAGCGATGGGCCACTATAGGCGCGTGCGTGACGAAATCCGGGCATTCGTCGAGCTGCTACCCGAGTTCCTCGAAAAGGTCGGACACCGGCGGGTGAGCTGATCCGGCTAGTCCTGCCCCGCGAACTGCCCGATCCGGTTCCGAATCTGAAATTCCCAGCCGCCCTCTTCGACAGCCTCCGGCGTCACCAACGGCACCGACGACAGGACCGCTGGCGCGTCCGTGACCGACAGGTTTCAGGACCGTGGCATTGACGCGATTTATTACGACGTGCCGGCATCCCGCCTTGTCTTAGTTCAATCAAAATGGAGCGACGGCATTGGGTGGCAAGAAGCAGGAGAGTTTATCGACGGGATCCGC
>JBGTJY010001147.1:0-5027 GCA_041744855.1 Candidatus Hydrogenedentales bacterium | reverse complement strand
GTGGGACATTTCCGGGACGCCCGGGCAGAGTCTCGCGGTCCGATGGGCACGCCCGCCGATCGAAGAACCTGAAACCGAAATCGACACCGTTTTCACGACCGTCATCATCGAAGGCGACGACACCAAAGACTTTCACGCCTCCGCCGATCTCGACGACACCGGTTGGGTCTCCGTTCATGTGCCCGCGATCGAATTCCCGAGAAACGCCACGCGCGCGACTGTCCGATGGGCGCGCGAGGAAACCCCGAGTTGGCAACGGCTCGTGGGCATCAGCCCCGTGGTCTATGGCGATGCGCGCAGCGAAGGCGCCGAGGCGGCGGTTCGCCCCGTGCTCCTCATGTCCGGGCCGTTTATGCACCAGGAACGTCCCGAGGCGACCGCGCTCAGTTTCTTAATCGTGGTGATCGACGGACTCTCCGCCAAGCGGATGTCGCTCCTGGGTGAGGCCGAACGCACCACTCCCAATCTCGATCGCCTCGCGTCGGTCAGCCTTTCGTTCGTGAACGCCTTCACGCCAGGACTCGAGCCCGACGCGGTTATCGAAACTCTGTTGACCGGCGTCGTGCCGCTGCGTCAATCCCCGCCGAGCGATGACACGACGAGAAAAAGCCCTGCCCTGCCTCCGCTACTTCAAAGTGCGCTTTACGCCACTGCTGCGTTCGTCGACGGAGTTGACGATGCGCAGACACGGGAAGGGTCAGCGCTCGAGCGAGGCTTCGAACTCCTGGTCGAAACGCCGAAGAATGAAGACCCATGGGCGCAATCCGCGGAAACGCTCCAACGCGCCAATGGCTGGATCAACGAACATCTCGATGAAAAATTCTTCGCCGTCGTGCGTATCAACGCCCTCGCCGCGACAATGGCATCGGCGCCGATCACGGCAGCGGCATACGACGAAGCGATCACGCGCACGGATGCCCTCGTGGGGGATTTCGTCGAAGGCGTTCGCAACTCGCCAACGCGCAAATCGACTTGCATCGTGGTGACGTCGCCGGCCGGCATCGATGTCGGTTCGCCGAAGGACCCCTATCGCCTCTCCGATCCGGTGCTGCACGTCCCCCTCATCCTGCACGTTCCCGGACTCGGCGCGGTCACCCGCGTCGACACCGTTGGACTCGAGGATCTCGCGCCCTCGCTGGCGATTATTGGCGACGTCTCGCTGCCCAATTCAATCGACGGACGCAACGTCCTCAACGGACCGAACGGCAATCGGCCGATCTCGGCCGCAGGCAATCCGCCGACTTTATCGGTGCGATCGACGGACTACCGCTACACGTGGGTAAGCCCCGGCGCCGAAGCCGCCGGCCCGACCGGGCTCTTTCGCGTCAACCTGCGCGGCGGCCAATGGTGGACGCAGGACATGTCCTCTCGAGACAGCGAACGCACCAGCCGCTACCGCGAGGAAGTGGAGTCTTACCTTCAGCGCCAACAAAGCCGCCGCCGCTGACACCATTACAGTCATTCCTGCGAAGGGCGTTGCAAAAAGTGTGGTCACCCAATTCCGGACGCACCGTCATTTGTAGCGCTGCTTTTTAAGCGGCGCGTAATAATCGTCGGCAACACCAGCAAATCGCGCCGCTTGAAAAGCAGCGCTACAAATAGGCGTGTCAAGTAACAGATTCGAAGGCAGGAATCTCTCAGTTTATTTCCGGACTGCGCTTTTACTTCCGGCGGCCCGCTCCGGCCAATACCAAAGCACCAACGCCGCGACCAACCACACCCCGATTGACGGGTACCCGAACGAGCCTGTCCAGGGCGGCGCGGACTTCAGGAACAAGAACACGTGCATCCCGTTCAGTTGCGCCGCGAATGAGCCTGTGATCGCCGCGCACAAAACCAAGCTGCCCGTTCGACGCAGCACCTCGGCTAGGATAAAGGTCAGCACGATCGCCATCGCCAAGACTCGGGTCAGCGACGACCACGGCTGCAAACTTCCGACCGCCTCCGAAATTGCCACGGGCACGAACCACGCGCCCCACAGCAAGCCTGCGAGGATGTATGCTCGCACACGCCCGAGTTTCATTAGGCGAGGTATCAAAAACCCGCGCCACGCAAATTCGCCCGGCAGACATAACGGCGCATAGAAGACCGCGCCGATAATCAGCGTCAGCACGAACCCCACTACGAGCAACGCGATCGGCGAGCCTGTCAGCGTCATCCCCTGCGCTTCCAGTTCATCGACAATTGGCGTCAATTCCCAATCCGGATTCGCGCGCCCGCTCAGAATCTGCACCGTCACGCTTATTACCGTGATCGCGCCGACCGCCAGCACTGCCAACAAAACGCGAAGCCACGGTATCGGAAGCAACCCATACCTCGGCGCGTCGGGATCCCGATCGATCCGCAGGGCGATGAGCGCGGCAATGCCTGGCCACAAATAGAGCACGCGCAGTAGCCAAATCCCGCGATCGCCCCGGGACGCATAGGTGACCCAATCCGTCGCGCCCGCCGCAGCCATGACCCCGATCGGCAGCGCGTAGGCCAGCACCAAGAACACGAACAATCCGCGAAGTTTCATGAACCCTCGTCATTCCCCAAAATTGTAATTTCTGGTATTTCGCGAAAGTGTGCGCAATGACGAACAGGCTTCGCAACACTTTGGCCCACAGCGTAAAATCCCGCTATGAACCTCGCCCCGCTTTATAGCATCCGAGGCTGGTCAATCTCCGCCGGCGCGGATCGCGTCATCCGGCTCAAACCCGGCGCGGGCACGCTCCTTATCCGCCTCGAGTGGATGGCCGTGTGGTGCATCATCGCCGCGCTCGTGTGCTACCAGGGGCCGCGCCTGTATCGCCCCGAGGCAAACATCGAGCCGCCGCCACCGGAAATCGCCGCGCAGGCCGCCGCCCTCGAGGAACAATTCCGCGACATCCTGGGCGCTGCGGAAATCGATCGCATCCATCGTGAACACGACGCCCGTATCACCGCGGGGAAACGCGAACTCGAGCGCATGACCGAATTCGCGATCAAGCTCGACAAGATTCGTGTCGGCGTCGTCGCCTCGATCGTCGCATTCGGCTGCCTGATCCCGCTTAGTTGCCTCTGGAACCGGATCAACATTTCCGTCGATCGCGAAGGCCGGCTCAATGTCCGCTCACTGTTCTGGCGTCAGCGCACGCGCACCTGGCCGCTGTCGGACTTCAACGCGATCCATGTCGCCGCCCGCGAACGCGTCCATCAAGGCCGCCGCGGGCGCATTGTCGATCACGGCTGGCACTGGATCGTTTACTTCGGCCGCGCGGGTCAATCCGATGCGCCCGTCGGACTGGACCTCGCAATCGCCAGCGAGGCTATCGGCCCGCAATTCACCGTCGCGCGCCAGAAAGAGCATCCCGGCCCGATGCTTACCCCGCCGCCAATCGTCACTCAATTCGCGCGACTCCTCAGCGCGCTCACTCGCATACCTCTGGCAAACACCTCAGCATACGAAATCCAAAACCTAACGCGGCGAGGTCACACCGTGCGGCGAATCGATCGCGGCCTATAGGCTGTGAGTCGGGCTACAATGAGCAGCTGGCAGCGGCCCCGCGGCGACCAATTTTTTACGCGCGGAATCCACGACCACGTTCAGTCCCTCCAGCGTGCGCGCTCCCAGGAGCGTCTGATCGCCGGGTTCTCCGAAAACGATTTCGTCAATCGTGAACGTCTTCCCCACGCGTATGATCGCGAATCCTACGCTACGCGTGATGACTTCCCCGTTGGCCATCACGAATTGCAGGTCCTTATTCTCCCTGCCGATGCCGATGCGCTCCAGTAACTTCGCGGGAACCCAGGTGTATTCCGTATCCACCAATGCCTTCGCTATCCGGACGCTTTTCGCGCGATCGACGTGATTCTCGATCTTAATCGAAGTGTAAAAGGTACCCATCTCTCCATCATATCACTCGACCTGCGCGGGCTTACGAAAACTCTCCGCGCCTCAGCGGCTCTGCGCGAGCAATCGATGTGCTACCATACGCCCGAAGGTCCGCTGGGGGAACCAATGTCGATCAACGGGGCGCGCATCCTCGTCGTCGATGACGAATTCGTCATCCGCGACATGATGACCGAAATTCTCACCGCAGACGGATTCACCGTCGACGCCGTCGCAGGCGGGTCGGCCGCGTTACATCGCCTCGGCGGCCGCACGGAATACGCGCTCCTGCTCACGGACATGATGATGCCCGACATGAACGGCATCGAACTGATTCGCATGGCGAAGATCGTGGCGCCGACGATCATTCCGATCGTCATGACGGGATACGCGACCCTCGATTCCGCCCGCGCGGCCGTACGCGAAGGGGCATACGACTACATCCTCAAACCGTTCAACGTGGACGAAATTCGGCACGCCGTAACGAATGCCCTCGAGCGCCACGAGCTCAGCTCCGAAAACGAGCGCTTGCGCGAACTCACCGAGCTCTTCCGCATCAGCGAATCCATCGCCACCATTCGCAATGAAAAACAGCTTTTCGAGTTCGTCTTGCGCGCCGCGCTCGATCGGGTCGGGGCCGAACGCGGCTCGATCATGGTCACGACCAAAGACGGCGCCGCACTCGAGATGGCGGCCAGTGTCGGGGTTCCGCGCGACGCCGCCAATGCCACGATACCTTGGGGCGACGGTATCTCAGGCTGGGTCGCGCAACACAGTCTGCCGCTCTGCGTGCGCGACATCGAGGACGACCCCGAATTCGCGGGACTCAGCCGCGGCCTCAATGACACGTCGTTCGTTTCCGTACCGTTCGAGCGCAAGCTCAATGGGAATGGAACTCGCTCGCGGCACCCGCGCGCGCAACAGTCACGCGTCGCGGCGGTCTTGAACGTCAATCAGAAGAAAAACGGCGACTGCTTCAACGACGCGGATCTCGCCATCCTCAACATCATGGCGAACCACGCGTCGGTAGCGCTGGAAAATGTTCGGCTCATCCGCGACATCGAGACGGCTCACCTGGAAACGCTCGAATCCATGGCCCTCGTACTCGAAGCCAAAGACCCCTACACGCACGGGCACAGTCAACGCGTCCGCAACTACGCCGTCGCCGCGGCAA
>JBGTJY010001146.1:0-5516 GCA_041744855.1 Candidatus Hydrogenedentales bacterium | reverse complement strand
GTTCAGCAGCGCTTCCCGCCGGCCATCGGGATACTTGAGCGTGTACGTCATTTCCTTTCCGCGCACGTGCATGTGCGGGAAAAACGAGAGGATTTGTACGTCCTGCGAAAACACGTAGTACGCGCGTTCGCCGTACTCATTCGAGTTTGCCGGCACCAACAGTCCCGTATTCAGCGCGAAACCTGTCGTAATTTTTTTCTTGAGATCGCCCTCGCCAAAATAGAGGCCGACCTTCGACTCGTCGCTCTGCGGTGTGCCCGACGGATGCACGTGAATGTTGAAACTCAACACCTGATCCTTCGTGATGGGATGGCCGATGCCTTCGGGGAATTCCGTCGGCGGGGTGCCCGCGGCCCAAATCGAAAGCACGTCGATCCCGCGGGCGTTGCGATCGCTCGGCGGCACTTCGTTGATGAACTCCATCTTGCCGCCCATCTCGATGTAGCCCTTGAACGCCACGAGATGATGCAGCACGCTCTTGTTACCCACCTGCACCTCGATACCGCGGATCCAGCGGTCCTCAGGCAGGTCGAGCTTGATCGCCTTGTTCACGAACAGGTCTTCGCCGCTCGCGGGCACGTCGATCGTGCCCATGTCGATGACATAGTCCGGTTGGCCGAGGCGCCAGCCCGTGGGGAATGCGGGCGCGGCCGGCATTTCGTTTGGATCGCCTTGCGGCGCGCCAGCGTCCACCCAGTTCACAATCGTGTCGATATCGCTCTGCGAAAGACTGATGTCGTTCCGGAAATGTCCTACAGACCGGTCAGCATCCCACGGCGGCATCACGCGGCCCGCTACCGCGGTTCGGATCGATTTCGCCCACGGCCGCACTTCGTCGTAAGTCAGCATCGACATCGGCGCAATATCCCCCGGCCGATGACACACGACACAGTTCTTCATCATGATCGGCGCGACATCGCGCGTAAAAGTCGGCTCCGCGGCCATGGCGGCGCTGGAAATTAGGGTGATGCCGGCGGTGAACCGGGCAAGGTAACTGGTCAACATTCCCTCGAAACTCCTTCTGCTTAAAGCGGCGTATTATAGACCATCGCGCCGGAACCCGTGGTTTCGGGCTTAAACACCGAATACTGCGGGAATGTTCAGGATAGGATCAGGGCCGAAACGAAGGGCGGCATTAGTGAGCGCCGCCCAGTTCCTCCAGCAATTGGTCCAATCGCCGTTGAACGCGCTCGCGTTCCGTTGCGAATTCCTTGTTCTCCGGCTGATCCGCGACGACATCAACGTACTCGGCAAGACTAGCCTCGTATGCCGCCTTCGCAGCATCGAGGTCGCCTTCTTTACGGTACGCGATCGCGAATGACGCATAGACGTTCGCAAGCTCGCGTTTCATTGCGGCGTCGCCCGGCCGGGACGCGACCATCCGTTGGTAAGTATCGATATGTTTCTCTCGAATACTATCGAGTTCTTCGATGGTGCCTCGACTGACGTGCAGCTCACTCAAGCGCCCGAAGACTCTATTGAGATCTTCGACGGTCGCGTTCGGATTTTCGCAGGCCCATTCGGAATAACAGGTGTAAGCGTACTGTAAACATGAAAGCTCGGCCGCCAGCCCGCCAAGGTCGCGATGCATCTTCGCCCTGCGTTCATACTCTCCGCCAAACCGATGCCAAACGCGACTACGAACTTCACTGTCGGCCTTGCTGACGTTAACCATGGCGCTCATCAAGAGATTCTCGGCGAGCGCCGCTTCCAGCAAGGCATCGTTTACGCGATTCTCGGCTCGGTGAACTTCCGACAGTCCCGAGTGGGCAACACTGGCGACTTCATTGGCCCGGTACCCGGTCAGATCGTTCTGGAGCACAGGAGTGACCAATTCGATCGCTGCGCGATATGCCTCTTGCGCAGCGTCGTTCTGATTCATGAAACGCTGTTGATCGCCGATGAACACATGGCAACTCGCGAGCGCAACGGTCTGCGCCACATTAGCTGGTCCACCCGCCAGGAGCTCCCTGTTCGCCTCGAGACTTCGCTCCCCGAAGGCCAGTGCGACGCCGTGGTCACCCAGTTCGGACTCGCCCTCCGCGATATCGCGATACGTCTGCGCGAGCGTCTGCATGAGCGCAAGGTCACCGGGGTTCGCCCGCAATTGCGCGCGGGTGGCATCCATGGATCCACGCAAAGCCGTCAACGCGTCGCGAAGGGCACGATCCTTTTCGTTTTCGGCGCGCGACAGTTCCAGCGCGGCAGTATCGCGTGCCGCCTCGGCTTCCACTTGAAGTAGTTCAGCCTCCTCCCGCGCCACGAGTGCCTGTTCGCGAACAGCTCGCGACTGCAACACCGCATAAGCAGCCCCCACGGCGACGATCATCGCCACAACGATCGCGAGCGCAGCTACCATCTTGTGCCGGCGAATTTGATCGCGGAAATGGTCCCACGCCGGATGATCGGGATGCGGAATTTCGGGCGCATGTTTCCGGCGATGTTGTTCTTGAGAGATCGCGGCAGCAGAAGCGTTCGCAGGCGCCGCATGCAAATCCGGATGTACCGCAACGCGAATGTGTCCGGTTGGCGTGGATTCGACCGCGCCCATGTACACCTCGTGCAGCGTCTCCTCGCGGCCCAAATGATCGAGCACGGCCGAGGCGTCGCCGCCGTAATGCTCGATGGCGCGCTGCAACACCCAGTCGATGAAATCGCGATCATGGTCGCAAAGCGTCTCGCTGCCGACGAGATGTTCCGCCAAATCGCGCGAGGGATCCGCCGCCCATTCTCCCGCCGCATGGACCAACTGTTCCGGCGTGATGCGCTCGAGCTGCACCGCGTAGATGCCGAACAACAAGTTCCGATCGCGATCCATGGCAGGTCCTTCCCGCGGAACAGCCAGCTACTCAAGAGTCGCTCCATCGTAGCGGAGCAAGCAGGCGATCGTCCACGCAGCCGACCCCGACGGCTCAAGGCAGCGCACTCAACGACGCCGCAAAAGGGAACCCGCATTTATACCGTTTTTGGTTCGGCATTCATGCGGTAGGTTACAGAGTAGCTAACTGCGGAATTCCGCACGAGAACGTCCGCGTTACGGGCGAAAGTCGTCCACGTGCTGCGAGACGTAGGCGCGCAAACGCTTCATGACGTCCTTTTCGATTTGGCGGATGCGTTCGCGCGTCAGGTTGAATTCCGCGCCGGTCTCTTCGAGCGTGTGCGCTTTGCCGTCGACAAGGCCGTAGCGGTAGCGGATGATCGCCGCCTCACGCGGGCTGAGCTCTTTCATCAGCTCTTCCATCTGCTGATCGAGCTCGAACTGGAATATCGCGTCGTCGCCTTTGCGCGGCTCGACACTTTCGGGGATACCGCGGCCCTCGTCGGCGTCCGTCGTTTCGAGATTCTCGAGCGGCGACACGTCCTCGACGAAACTACGCAGCCGTTCCGCTTCCTTGACCTTGATGTCCATCGCCTTCGCGATTTCTTCGGCGTCAGGTTGCTTGCCGGTCTTTTTGTAGAGCGCCTCCGCCGTCTTCTTGTAACGCGCGATATTGTCCGTGACGTAAACCGGAATGCGCACGGTCCGGCCATAGTTCGAGAGCGATCGCGTCACGGCCTGGCGAATCCACCACGTGGCGTAGGTCGAAAACTTGCAGCCGCGATCGGGGTCGTAGCGATCGACGGCCTTCATCAGGCCCATGTTGCCTTCTTCTATCAGGTCGAGCAACGGCAAGCCGTAATACAAATACTTCTTCGCGATGCTGACGACGAGACGCAAATTGGCGACGATCAACCGCCGCCGCGCGTCGCCGTCTCCCGCCTGAGCGGCTTTCGCGAGACGGATCTCGTCCGCCGTCGAAAGCAGAGACACCTTCGAAATTTCGGTCAAATAGGCGCTAAGCCCATTTTCTCGGACATCAGTAAATGCCATTCGTACCAATCCTGGCGCTTATCAACTAGCGCCGATAAAGACAGATCGCGCGTCACATAGCGTGTTGGGGGTGGGGTTCGCCGACGAAACTAGAACGCCGCGGAGACTCGCTTCTGGATCAGGGCTGCTGCCACGCCCGCCGGCACCGATGCAGCCGGCGGTGGGACAACTCCAGCTCTCCCCCGAAACACCTATCGAAGCAGGTCCTCATGACATGGCCCACCACTGTGAACGATTCTATCGAATGCCCCGCAGCCAAACAACCTATCGGGTCCGTCCTCGTTGGAGCGCCGCACTACCATCGTTACAACCGCACATTGTGTAACGTTTCGAGCCGCCGCCGCATTCCACACATTGCGTCGCTTTCCAGCAGCGCGCGGAGAACTATTCGAAAAGTGCGGGCAGCGAAGTCCCGTGAACACTTCGCCGAATTTGGATACACTCCATGGCTCTGGAGGCGCCGGATGCTCGACGACAACGAACGCTATATGCGCTATGCCTTGAAAGAGGCGGAGCGCGCTTACGACGCGGGCGAGGTCCCCGTCGGATGCGTCATCTTGCACGACGGCCAGCTCATCGGCAAGGCCCACAACCAGCGCGAGACGCTTCAAGACCCGACCGCGCATGCCGAAATTTTGGCGATCACTCAGGCGGCAGCACATCTCAAAAGCTGGCGGCTTGAAGGGACTCGGATGTACGTCACGCTCGAGCCCTGCGCGATGTGCGCGGGCGCGATAATCCTGTCGCGCGTAGAAGAGGTCTATTTAGGCGCCTTGGACCCCAAAGCGGGATGCGTCGGCAGCCTTATGAATTTACTGGCGGATGGGCGCTTTAACCATCGCCCGCGCGTTCATACCGGCTTGCTCGGAGATGAGTGCGGCGCGATACTCACGACGTTCTTCCGCGAGATACGCAAAAACCGTAGTGCGCCGCTTAACTAGTCGCGCGTAGGGGCGGGCGGTATTACCAGCGCACGATCGATGAGGCCCAGGACACGCCGGCGCCGAACGACGCAAGGAGAATGAGATCGCCTTCCTTGATACGGCCTTGGAGGCGGGCGTCGTGGAGCGCAATGGGGATCGATCCCGCGACGACGTTCCCGACGTCTTGGATGTTGATGAAGACCTTTTCTTTCGGCAGGCCCATGCGTTCGGCGGCGGCTTCGAGGATGCGTGCGTTGGCCTGATGGGGGACGAATAGGGCGATTTGATCGGGCGTGATTCCGGTTGCGTCGAAGGCCTTCTGCGCGGCCTCGGGGAACTTGATGACGGCGCGCTTGAAGAGTTCGGAACCTTTCATCTGAATCGTGAATGCCGTGTCGGCGTTCTCCGTCGTCGTAGGAATACGCGAGCCGCCTACGTGCATCATCAGCATTTCGCCACTCTTGCCGTCGGAGCCGAGATACATCGAGAGAACGCCGTGGTCGTTCTCGGTGTTTGCCTGGAGGACGACCGCGCCCGCGCCATCGCCGAAGAGTACGCCGGTGTCGCGATTTTTGTAGAGGATGCGATTCGAGACCAGTTCGCCCGCGGTGACGACGACGGTCTTGTAAAGCCCCGTCTGAATCCAGGCGTTGCCGGTCGCGAGGCCGTACATGAAGCCGGAACACGCGGCATTGACGTCGTGCGCGGCGGCGTTGTCGGCG
>JBGTJY010001145.1:0-1650 GCA_041744855.1 Candidatus Hydrogenedentales bacterium | reverse complement strand
ACTTTCTACTTTTTACTTTCGAGGATCACCCTAGTGCGTCATCGCGTGCAGGAGCACGTCAACGCCAAGCGCATAACCGTTCGGCGAAAACTGAAAAAAGAACCCGGGATCCTCGCCTTCGCGCTCCCACGAATCAGCGATGTCCGTGTTGTGCGTCATGAGCACCATGATGCGGCCGTGATGATCGCGAATCGCGCGCAGGTGCGCTTCCTCACTGTCGGCGCCGCGCTCTGACGTGACGCGACCCTGGAAGCTGCGCCAGAACTGGATGTTCGTGATCTGGGGGATCGCCGTCACCGGGAACAGGGTTCGAAGCAGCGGATCGTCCAGCGGCACGTCGTTGATCGGAAATTCAGACGAGGGCAGCACACGCCCGATTTCAGTAGACCAGTGCTCCCACGCGGCCGATCCCCAGAAGTCGTCGACCCACATGAATCCACCCTTCATCAGGTACTGCCGGAGACCGAGCACTTCCTCGGGTTTCAACCCTATCGTTCCCGCATCCGACGCGACGAGGTATGGGCAATTGAAGAGCTGGGAGTCTGTCGCGCGGACAACCCACGTGTTCGGCTCGTTGCGCGAGTTGCGGCTGATAGGGGTCTTGGTGAGCTCTGACAACCGCGTCATGAGGTTGCGCTCGGAAAACGGGTAATCCGTCTGCCATCCCACGCCCATGTCCTCGATGACTACGCGCGTGTATTCGAGCCGGCACACGGTGAAGTCGCCGTCGGGCATTCTCGAGGGTGCATAGATCGGCGCGAACGAGCCTTCCCGATAGCGGCCGCGCCACTGTGCGCCGGCTGCGGTGACACACGCCAGCGCGAACACGGCGACCAGCGCGGCTTTCCAGCCGCGTGGGGACATCACGGGGTTACTCGGAAGGCGACGAGTGCGGACGTCTGATCGGGGCCGTCTTTGGCGATCACTTCGATCAGGAAATCGCCAGCAGGAAGCGCCGAGAGCGGAACGTCGATATGACTCAACCCACCGAACGGCGCAGGCGTCACCGCCAAGGCGGACATTTCGCCCCCTTCCCTGTTCAGCATGCGCGCCGACAGTACCGGTGCGTTGTTCGCGCTTTGCGCGCCGATGCGGACGAGAAGGCGATCGGTGCGGCGGAATTCACGCTCGATCACCGGAACCGCCTTGGGGTCGGCGGCAAGTGACTGCCACTCCGGCAGCGTACGACCGCGGAACACTTCAGGCGTGCTCAGCGTGAGTCCGAGCCCCAGGCCGGGGACAAGGATCTTTCGTGTTTCGCGGTCGAGCACTTCTGATGAGGCGTCTTCGACGGCGATGTCGAGCTCGATTGGGCCGGGTGGAACTTCGAACTCGACTCGGCCAGGCGCAAGCGCCTTGCCGCGATAGTGCAGCGTCGAGTCCGCACCACCCGCCATCAACGACACGTGCGCCACAGTTTCACGACGCACGCCCGGCACGGGAGGCGTCGGATTCCAAACGAAGCTGATTTTTGTCTTACCATCCGCGCCTGGGGACATCCCTATCCAACTCCGGATCAAATTCCGCCGTTGCTGAGCCGTGGCGGCGAGTGTTCCCAACGCCTCGGTAATCGCCGGCGGCGGGCCCGCTTTCCTCGGCGCCAGCGCCCTCTCGGCTTCTACCGCACTCAATGCGAGATAACCCGGCCGC
>JBGTJY010001144.1:0-2229 GCA_041744855.1 Candidatus Hydrogenedentales bacterium | reverse complement strand
ATACGCTTGGAATTCGTATTCGGTATCGCCGATCATTCGTATCTCATCAAGTTCTGGCCGTCTTTCAAGATCGATTCGATGTGAGACCCATACGATCCGGGCGAGTTCATCGTCTACATCGACACGATCGATCCGATGTGCTTCCGGCTCGGCGTTGTCTGCGACCTCCACCAGAAGGTTCTTGCGTCGAAGGTACGATTCTAGCGACGACCGGTTGAGCAAATGCCCCTGTATCAACGAGCGCTTGGGAACCGTTCGCATGTACATATGCTGATGCCCCCAACCTTCGGCGGCCCGAAACCATCGGTCGACGTCAATAATCGTGATGAGATTGGCAAGAATCGCCTCGCGAAGGTTTGACCGAACTTCTCGGCGGGTCGAGCCGATCAAGACATGCTTGGAGCGTGCCTTTCGCTCCCGTAAGAACGCCTGCAGGAACGCGAGCGGCATTGATCGGAAAACCTGGTCCAAGAGCGTGTCTACGTCCCTTGCCGAGACGGCAGGCCGCTGTGCGGCAATCGGTTGCCCTTCGGTGCGCTTTTTTTTCATTGTCCCCCTGTCCGAAGATATTGCGCCCGCCAGCGTAGACCCTCATGGTCCGTCGAATCTGGCAGGTTCTGAATGAGCTTCCAGCTGCAGCAGTTCCTTGGCGAAGGGCGTGTACGGCGGCGGCCTCCACGATCTTGAGCCGAAAGAGCTTGCGAATGTAAAACGCCACGGCCATAGCGGAATTGCTCCCGACGTGGCGACGTTCCGTTTCGTGCGATCAACCGGGAATGTTCAATCAAAGCAAAAGCGAGGATCTCCCATATTGATGGGCGTGAAACCGATATGTCTCAACTCTTGGCGGCGACTTCCGGGAAGTGAGAGCGTAGTCCGCGCCTCGAAGAGTCCAGACGGTATTTTTGGCGTGCCAACGATCCGGGGCCGCAAAAACCGGCCCCGGATCTTCATGTCAGCGCTTCGGCTTCCCAGAAGCGTTGTTGGTGCGGTCCGTGATCCGATATCCCTCCTTCGGATTCGGCGTCGGTGGCAGTGGCTCGCCTCGGACGACTGTGCGCTCCACTCCAGTCCGTCCACCACGGGGTCCTACGATTTCGTACTGTCCGGAGGCCGGGGCCTTAGTACCGGGAGTCAGTTTCTTTCCGCTCATTTGAATCTCCTGTTAACGCGTCGAACCGCCGATGCAGTGCGCGCAGTTGTCATAGCCGTCAGCTCGCGCCGCGGCCAGTGAGTTGTACGGCTTGTCATGCCCTGCTCGAATGATTTCGTCGATCTGGCACTGCGACTTCTCGCTATCGAGATCGTGAACCTCCTTTTTCGATGAACTGGTGTTGGCGAGAAACCGCTCGCCATTCATGTTGCCGGTGTACCGTCGAGCCACTTGAACCTCCAGATGTTCGCGGCGTTAGCGGACGGTGCTAACAGCACGCTCAAAAAAAGGAGACCGTCCCTCGAAAATCGCTACTCGCTAAGCTGCATTTGCGCCTGCATGCCGCTAGGAATGAAGCCAAGCGACTGCAATCGATAAAGGACCGCCGTGTGGCTTACGTCGTACTCATTGGCGATTTCTCGGATGAGATTCTCACCATCCCCTCGAAGAACGCATTCTTCCGCAGACTTGAAGCCGCCGTCCGTGAGGCGCTTGCGAACGGACGCGACGAGCATACGCTTCGGAAGAAGTAGTGCGGCCATACAGCGATTCGCTTGATGCTCCCACCACTCGCCCCGATACCCAACATTACCGACCCCTTCTGGACGACACATGATAGGCGGACGCTGCGTCGGACTCACGGACAATTCGGTGTCAGAAAAAAGCGAGAAAGTTTCCGTATCGCGAATAAAAAGGCTCCTGTGGCACGCAACATGGCCGCATTCGTGGGCCAGCGTACTACGAAGTCGCCGCCGCGCTACTCTATCAACCTCTGCCGTGTCTGAGAGTTCCCTCGAAATTTCAATCGTAACTCGCCCATCTGAAGCAAAAACCGTTCGACCCATAATTCCTGGTGGCAGATCCACATAGTCTGCTTCGGCGTCAATCGCACGCAGCAGAACGAGATCAACATCTACGCCCTTGCCGGGAGTAAAGGATTCCTCCCCAGCACGGTCGCGCATCTCATCCATCATCGACTCGAACTCGCGATCCTCGAATCGAAGCTGTCGGCCCCAGGGGCTATAAATGTCAGGCCACGATTTCACTGATCGTCGTCCTCCTCAATCTCCGATTGG
>JBGTJY010001143.1:0-1670 GCA_041744855.1 Candidatus Hydrogenedentales bacterium | reverse complement strand
CGCCGTGCGGCAGATGAATGTGGAGATCGTATTCGTAGAACGCGTTGGGATCGATGTGTAGCCGCTCCGCATTGGCGCGCACATAACTGAGCACCGCCTGCGCGGATTCGCGCATAACATCGCCGAGTTGACCCGTCAGTGTGAGGCGCCCCTTGCCCGGCATGCGCGTCGCTTCGATGAAGAGAATGTCGCCGCCGGTGGGCGTCCACGCGAGTCCGGTAGCAACGCCCGGGGTGCTCGCGCGCTCGGCCACGTCGTAGTGAACGCGCGGCCTGCCGAGGTAGTCCTTCAGATTGTCCGGTGTGATCGCGATCGGCGCCTTCCGATTGCGGGCGAAATTCGCGGCGGCGCCGCGGCATATGTTGGCGATTTCGCGATCGAGATTTCGCACGCCGGCCTCGCGCGTGTAACTCCCGATGATGCCGCGCAGCGACGAAACCGGAATCGTCAGTTTTCCCTTGGGGATTCCATGCGCTTCGATTTGTTTCGGCACGAGATACTTGCGGGCAATTTGGACTTTTTCTTCGAGCGTGTAGCCGGGAATTTCGATGATCTCCATCCGATCGCGCAAGGCCCACGGAATCGTGTCGAGCATATTCGCCGTCGCAATGAACATCACCTTTGAAAGATCAAACGGCACATTCAGATAGTTGTCCGTGAATGAATTGTTCTGCGCCGGATCGAGTACTTCCAAAAACGCGGAAGCGGGGTCGCCGCGAAAATCCGAGGCGAGCTTGTCGATTTCGTCGAGCATGAATACGGGATTGTTCGCTCCGCATTTTCGCAGGCTCTGAATGATCCGGCCCGGCAACGCGCCGACGTAGGTCTTGCGGTGTCCGCGAATTTCCGCCTCGTCGCGCACGCCGCCCAGTGCGATGCGCACGAACTTGCGATTCAGCGCGCGCGCGATGGACATGCCCAGGGAAGTCTTGCCGACACCCGGCGGGCCCACGAAACAGATGATCGCGCCCGCGGCATCTTCTCGAAGCTTGCGCACGGCGAGATGTTCGAGAATGCGCTTCTTCACCCGCGCAAGGCCGTAGTGATCCTTGTCGAGAATGCGCTCCGCAAGATCGATATCAACCTGCGTCTCGGTCGAGACATTCCAGGGCAAGTCGATAATCCAGTCGAGGTAGGTCGCGATGATGTGATACTCGGCGGACGCTTCCTGCATTTTTTCGAGGCGGTCCACTTCGCGCGTCACTTCCTTACGCACGTCCTCGGTCAGACCAAGCGCTTCGATGCGTTCCCGATATTCCTGTATTTCCGGCCTCGCCGAAGTGCCTTCACCAAGTTCTTCCTGGATCGCCTTCAGTTGTTGCCGCAGGATGAATTCGCGCTGCCCCTTGCCGATGGAGGTCTTCACTTCCTGCTGGATTTTCTCGGAGGTCTCCATGACCTCGATTTCGCGCTCCATCAAATAAATGAGGCGTTCGAGGCGCTTCGCGAGGTCGAGCGTGGCCAGCAGTTTTTGTTTCTCCTCGAGCGAGACGTTGATGTTGCTCGCGACGAGATCGGTCAAAAACCCGGGATCGTTGATGTTCTCGATAATGCCCGCCGCGCCGTCGGGGATGTTGGGCGACATCGAAATCAGGCGGGTCGCCTGCAGTTTGAGCGTCGTGACCAACGCCTTCATGTCGTGGCCGCCGGGCTTGGTCACGGTCTCGAGC
>JBGTJY010001142.1:0-7848 GCA_041744855.1 Candidatus Hydrogenedentales bacterium | reverse complement strand
CAGGCCAAGTCCGCCATATTCCTCGGGCACGTCGAACGCGAGAAAGCCCTGCTCGCCGGCTTTGCGCCACAGATCCCGCGAGACCGCGCCTTCGATTTCCCATCGCGCATGGTTCGGCACAATTTCCGCCTCGACGAACTTGCGAAAGGCATCGCGGAATTGGCGGTGATCCTCGGCGAAAAGTTCGAGGGTGTCTTCAGTGACGGTGGCCATCATGTCTCTCCAAACGCTGGAATACGATCAAAGCATCATAACAAATCGCCAGAATCCTCAGGTCTTCGGTTTGATGGCTGAGCCGATACCCCAAGGCTGTTCGGGACTGACGCGAGATCTGTTCAGGAAAGATATCGGGGAAGCTTCACGGCGCGATTACTTCGTCGTGAACGTAATGGAGCCGGATGGCGATGGGTTGCTGAGGCTCCCCATGAAAGTGGCAGGCGACGGCGTCACGGATGTTCGTTTTCAAAAGGTCGATCGAATCCGCGTCCGTGATTATCGAATGGCCGAGAGCCGCCGCGGTGTAGCCTCCTTCAGGGTCCTCCTCGATCAAGAAAACTATTTCGCTCATCGAGTGCAGTTCCGCATCTTCAACCTGAGCTTCGTGATCTTTTTAGAAGCTTTCCCAAAACCCAAGAGCCCGTCATTCTGAGCGCGAGCGAAGAATCTCCGCCCCAGGATGACCGCAGTAAATGGCGCGACGAGATTCTTCGCTCGCGCTCAGAATGACGGAAATGAAGTTCTAGGATAGCCTCTATTATACACGCCAGATATTTCATTGAGTTGAGCTACTTCGTCGCGCTCGGCTTAGCTGGCTTCTCGACCGGTATCGGCTCGTCGTCCACCGGTTTTCTGAACATCGAGACTACCGCGCGGAGATTCTCCGTCAACGCCCAGCCGTACCATACGAAGCCCGCGGCGATGAGCGCGGTGAGCAGCGAGAGCGCGAGGATCGTCGCGAGCGTGGTCACGGTTGTTCGTCGCTTTCTCGGTAGCCCTTGGGAACAAGCGGATGGCCGTACTTTGGTTTCGGCGGCGCTACTTCAGTCGGCGCGGGTTCAGCCGGAGGCGGCACGGGCTTGGACTCCGGTTGAGGTACGGTCTTTGTGCTGGCGGCTATATCGGCGCGGAGCGATTGGAGTTCGTCTTGGAGTTGTCCGATCTGAGTGATGAGGGATTTGTTGGTTTCGGTCATCGACGATAGCGCGTCGCGGAGGGCGGCGTTGGCTTCGATCAGTTCGTTCGCGTGTTCGTCGGGGGCGGCGGGCTCGACTGAGGGGGACGGCTCTTCGGGCTTGGCTTCCTCCGATTCCTCCGATTCCTCGGTGTCCTCGGTCTCGATGCGTTCGACGGCGAGGTCATCGAACCAGGCGGTGCCTTTTCCCAGGAGCACGCAACGCACGACGACGAAATCCGTGTTCTCGGGTACCTCGGCGACGAACGAAACGGAGGTCCATTCGCGCGTGCCGCGGACGGGTGAGGCCGCGCTGTTGGAGTAGGCTCCTAATACTCGAAACGGATTTCGCCGGCAAAACTGGAGCCAGATAGCGGCCTCGGTGGCGTCGTCGGTACGGATCGATCCGGAGACGCGCAGGGAGTTGCCTTCAAACTCCGCCATAATCGTTTGGCTCCAGTTGTTGGCGGGGTCTTGCGGGTATTCCTTCGGAATGAAGAGCTTCGCGGCGAACGGCGGACCGAGCGGGCTGGCATCGAGTTCGCCGAGCGCGCCCTGCATGGGCATGACGAAGAGGTCCCAATGCTCGGGACGGCCCTGGGTGTCGACTGCGTCGAAGCTTGGGTTGGCGAGAAGGTTCTGGGCGTGCGCGAACGAAACGGAGACGAGGAGTAACAGCGGGACCAACACGAATACGTGCGGACGAACATGGACGGCCATCAACCTGAGACGTTGGTGTCGATCCGGACGCGGCGTTCCGCGAAACGTTGGAGCGCGTCCCTCCCGCTGCGGATTGCGGAGGTTAACGCATGCCTTGCATGCGTAGCTTGAGGTCTTTGGCGCTCGTGGCGAAATTGAGGGCAATCGCTGTGCTGATCTTTTGCGCTTTCCAGAGATCGAAGAGGGCCTGATCGAAAGTCTGCATTTCGTAGTGCTCGTAGCCATCGGCGATGAGTTTAACGATGTCTTTGAGGCCCTTTCCAGCCTCGATGTAATCGCGGATGGCGCGCGTGCCGAGGAGAATCTCGCACGCGGCGCAACGGCCCTCGCCTTCCTTGAGCGGCAGGATGCGTTGCGAAATGACGGCGCGCAACACGCTCGCCATTTGTTTGCGGATTTGGAGCTGCTGGTGCGGCTCGAAAAAGTCGATGATGCGGTGAATCGTCTCGACGGCGTCAAGCGTGTGGAGCGTCGAGAACACCAAGTGCCCCGTTTCGGCGGAGGACAACGCGGTCTTGACCGTCTCCGCGTCGCGCATTTCACCGATGAGGATCACGTCGGGGTCTTGACGCAACGCGCCGCGTAGGGCGTTGGCGAAGGATAGCGTGTCGTGGCCAACCTCGCGCTGGGTGATGATCGCGCGTTTGTCGCGATGGACGAATTCGAGCGGGTCCTCGACCGTGATGATGTGGGCGTCTTTGGTTTCGTTGATCTCGTTGATCATTGCGGCCAGCGTGGTCGATTTGCCGCTACCCGTGGGGCCCGTGACCAGGATCAGGCCGTTCTTGTGCGAGACCACCTTCTTGAGCACCGGCGGCACCTCAAGCTGATCGATGGTCAATATCTTCAGCGGAATCAGGCGCAACACGATGCGCGTATCGCCGTCATCTTTGCAGGCGTTGACGCGGAATCGGGCGATCCCATCGAGCACGTACGAGGAGTCCAGCTCCATGATCTTTTCGAACTTGGCCATGTCGGCCGGCTGGGTGATCGACCGCAAGAGTTCGGTCAGATCGTCGTCCGTCAGGGGGCCTTCGGGCAGACGGCGCAACTCCCCGTCGATACGGTAGATGGGCGGATTGTCAGTCTTCAGATGGATATCCGAAGCCTTTTTCTCGAGCGCCCCCCGCATTAAATCTTCCATGGTCAGCATAGTGCTCTTCCCCCGAATCACCCCAACGTGCTCAGGTTAAATGTTACCGTGAAACGGGAAAAATGGCAAAGACCGTCAAAATTATAGCAACGATAGGGCGGATTGCGGGGTGGTCTGGAGGGTACCCAGGTGTCCATGTTGCCAGCGGGAGAGGCCTGCGGCAGCAATCATCGCCGCGTTATCGATGCAGAGCGACAACGGCGGAAGTATAACCGGAACAGCGACTTCCGACTGAAGGCGCTCGCGAAGTCGACGATTGGCCGCTACTCCGCCGGCCACGACGAGTCGTGGGGCGCGGGTCTGTTTCAACGCTATCTGGGTTTTTACCACAAGCGCGTCGACGGCAGCTTCCTGGAAGGAGGCCGCAATGTCGGCAATCTGTCCCTGGCAGACGTCCACTCCCCCATGCGCCCGGACGTGGTAGAGGACGGCAGTCTTGAGGCCGCTGTAGCTGAAATCGAGGGAATCGGAGTTCCTCGCAGGCCGGGGGAAGTCGATGGCCTCGGGGTCGCCGGTCTCGGCCATGCGCTGGATGGCTGGGCCACCTGGGTAGCCGAGGCCGAGGAGGCGGGCGACTTTATCGAAAGCCTCGCCTACCGCGTCATCCTTGGTGGAGCCGAGGATTGTATAGCGATGCGGTTCGGGACAGTCGATGAGTTGGGTGTGGCCGCCGCTGACGATGAGCGCGAGACACGGAAACGGATTCTCGTCGCGGTCGACGCCGGCGGAGAAGATGTGGCCCTCGATGTGGTGCACGGGGATAAATGGAAGTCCGCGCGCGAACGCGAAGGCCTTGGCGAAGTTGACGCCGACGAGGAGCGAGCCCATGAGTCCCGGGCCGACGGTCGCTGCGACGGCGTCGAGGCCGGGGCCTGCCTGATCGAGCGCGGCTTCGGTAAGTTGCGTGATGATGCGCGTATGTTGGCGCGACGCGATCTCGGGGACGACGCCGCCGTACTTCGCGTGGAGATCGATCTGTGACGCAACGAGATTGACGACGATGCGGCGGCGTTCGTCGAGGATCGCGACGCCCGTTTCGTCGCACGACGTCTCGATGCCGAGGATGCGCGTCACTCGGCGAGTTCCGATGCGTGGACGAGTTGGACGTGGCTGGCATCTAGCGTGGGGAGTAGTTCTTCGAGTACGGTGACGGTCGCCTCGCGGAAGTGGCCGATGGCGATCGCGCGGCCGCTGGATTCGGCGAGTTCGAGCGCTTGCTGGAAACGGTGTCGGATGAATTCGGGATCGTCCTCGTGATCGAGAAAGACGTCGCGCTCTTCGGCGACGATTCCGAAGGCTTTGGCCATGGTATAGGCGCGCGTATCGGGGGCGGTGCGGCTGTCGATGAAGTAGAGCGGCTTGGGCCCGATGACGAATAGAAATCGAGACATGGCTTTGGCGTCGCTCGTGAAGCGCGAACCCATGTGATTATTGATCCCGACCGCGTGCGGAATCTGCGCGAGCGCATCGTCGACGAGTGTTTGCATGGCCGTCTCGTCCATGTCGACCTTGAGCTGGCCTTCGTGCGGGTAGAGCGTTGGGTCGACGTTTTCCATCGGCATGTGCAGGATCACTTCGAAGCCGAGTTCGGCCGCGCGCGTTGACGTGCGCGTCGCGTCGGGGGTGTTAGGAAGAATCGCGAGCGTGAGTTGGGGCGGAAGTTTCAGCACGCGCTCGGTGATGGCGCCGCCGTAACCGCCGTCGTCGATGATGATGGCGAGCCGGCCCGTGGCCTCGTTTGTCGGCGCAGAGACTTCGATGACTACGGGCGAATCATCGTGGGGCACGGCCTCGGCCAACTTCTCAAGCGTCGGCATTTCTTCGGCGGTGACTGTTTCGCCGTAGTAATCGGAGACTCCCAGGAGCTTTGCCAGTTCCGCGATCACGGCGGGAGTCAGTTCCTTCATCACGCGCGGTTCGTTGGCGGCTTTTGGTTTATCTTCCGCTTCGCTTGATTCGCCGGACAGGCGCTGGTTGGTGCGCGACACGACGGCAGGTTTAGGAGGCTCAGCGTGGCTCGCCGCGGCCTTAGGTTCGGGTTGAGTCTCAGTCTCCGGCTCGGTCTCGGGTTCAGTCTCGCGTTCGGGCAACGTCGGTTGCAGTCGAACCGACGCGAAATCGATATCGCCGTAGGCCAAGTTGATGCCGCGCTCGCCACGTTCCTCCGGCCAATCGAAGACGTCGAGGTTCATGCTCTGGGCGCGCATACGTTTTTCGATCACCAACCGGAGCGCGTCGGGGTCGACCGTGGAAGGAATGCGGACATCGTATTCGAATTCGTACCAGTGCGCGGCGCGGTGTTCACGCAAGGTGGGTCCGTGTTTTTGAATGGAGTCTCGCGGCACGCGATTGGCCGCGAGCACTTGTTCGAGACTCGCCGCGGCCGCTTGGGTGACATTCAGCAAGTTGATCGGGCGCGTCGCGGTGTACCGGGGTATCAGGTAGGCCGCGCAAACGGAAAGGAGCCCGAGTACGCACAGCGCGACGACGAGCTTCGGCCACGAGTGCGGCGCGGGCAAATTTGTGTTTGTTTTATCGACAGATTCCATTGGGCTGTATATTCTCTTGTTAGATATCGACCCATTCCACGTCGTGTAGTTCTTTTCCGAGAAAGCGCGTGCCTACCTGCGCAATTCCGTTGGGGATATCGGTGACCATAAAACGGAATTCGGGTTTGTTTCCGTTTTGGGCGCGAATGCCGCCGGCGGTCAATACTTGTTCGACGACTTCCGCCGTCGCCTCGGCGCTGTCGACCAAGCAGACATTTTCGCCCGCGGCCGCGGCGATGGGTCCACGGAGCAGCGGATAATGCGTGCAGCCAAGGACGAGCGTATCGATACCTTGCGCGATGAGCTCCGCCAAATAGTGCGTGGCGACGCGCGCGGGGACTTCGCCCTCGGTCCATCCCTCTTCGGCAAGCGGCACAAACAAGGGGCAGGCGCGCGCGAAGACCTTCGCGTTCGGCGACGCGCGGCGGATGCAGTGTTGGTAGGAGTCGCTCGCGATCGTGCCGTTGGTGCCGATGACGCCAATGATTTGCGACCGGGATTGGCGCACGGCGGCCTGCGCGCCCGGCTCGATGACGCCGATGACGGGGACCGGAAGCGACTCGCGCAGGGACGGCAGCGCGAATGCCGAGGCGGTGTTGCACGCGATTACGACGAGTTTCACGTCGCTCTCGAGGAGCTTGTTCGTGCACGCCGCGGCATACCGGGTGACCGTCGTGGCGGATTTCGTTCCGTAGGGGAGGCGCGCGGTGTCGCCGAGATAGACGATGGATTCGTGCGGCAGACGCTTCGCTATCGCACGGACGACGGTCAGGCCGCCGACACCCGAATCGAAAACGCCGATCGCCGCTTGCGTGGTCCCGGGTGAATGCTTGGTCCCGGGTGAATGCTTGGTCCCGGCTGAATGCTTGGCCCCGGCTGCATGCTTGGCCCCGGGTGAATGCTTGGCCCCGACTGGATCAGGCATTCGATTCCGAGCCGCCGCCGATCCATCCGACATCGAACTCGACAGGATCGGAGAGATCGATGTGGGCGGGGAATTTGTCTTGGGGGGGCGATCCTTCGAGTAGGAAGCGAATTTTTCGGATGGGACGGTCGTCCGCCGCTTTCAATTGCGGCTGTACGAGGGTCGCGACGATCGCGCGAATCATGAGGAGCTCGGCCGTCGCCGAACTTATCAGGGCCACTTGCTGGCCTGTCGCCGATTCGACCTTGCTCAGCTCGAGTTCGCGGGAAAAATCGACGACGAGTTCGCCGCCTTCGAGGAGATAGACGCCGCGAATCTTCGTGCCCTCCGGGACAACGGGAATGAGACCCCCACGCGGTCCCTCGATGAGCGCTTGGAGCGCGTTGCGGCAGTTGTCGATTGTGTCGCCCACATAGGCGATGCTGCGGGTTTCGGCTTCGATCCGAATCGCGTTCGGGTCCGCGAAATAGAGGTGCACATCGCGCGACTCGGTGGGGCCGCCGTCTTCGAGCATGGGAACGCTGCGCGCTTCGGGGGACTTCGCGAGGGACAAATCGAACCCGGATTCGCCTTCTTCCGCGCGGCCATAGAGCAGCAATCCGACGCAGATCGCCAGAATGAGGGTGGCCACGCCCCACAGCGTGAACATGCCGGACCGCAGGAGTTCGCCGCTGGTCATCGTGGCGCTCCGTGCATCGCGATTTCTCGTTTCGCGTTAGGGTTCAACGGGTTCGATCTCCGCCGCGGCAGTCTTGGTTTCGCCGAGATAGTTCGCAATCCCTTCGGCAATTCGCTGGGCAATTTGTTGAATGGCCGCGGGATCGGCGAGGAGCGCAGCGTCGGCGGCATTGGTGATGCATCCGACCTCGACGAGAATTCCTGGGAGCGCAGTCGCGCTGAGTAAATGACACGGCGCTTCATATACGCCGCGCAGGCTGATGGCCTCGCTCGATTCGATGGCGTCGGCAACGGCTGCCGCAATTTCGCGGCTTTGGGCGCCCGGATCGCGATAACGTTCGCGGGGAGGCGTGTTCGCCGACGTGATCGAGTAGCGCGGGGCGTTATCTTCACTCTCCGGCGAATAAAAAATCGCAGCCCCGTGCGCCACAAGCGACAGCGAAGCGCCGACGTGAAGCGTGATAATCAGGTCGGCCTCGCTCTTGTTGGCCAACGCCGAGCGTTGTTGCGTCGAAAGAGTTATATCTTCCGTCCGCGTGAGATCGACTGGGGGTTTGACTTTTCCGCTGAGTTCTTGTTGCAGCGCCGCCGCGAGTTCCAGCGTGATGTTCTTCTCCGCGAGTGGGGGTTCGCCCGCGGGTCCGACCGGGCC
>JBGTJY010001141.1:0-10324 GCA_041744855.1 Candidatus Hydrogenedentales bacterium | reverse complement strand
GTAATTGGAGCCGGCGAACACACCCTCGAGTTTCGCTTCGATCCCTGGAGTTGGCGTTGGGGCAAACGGCTGACTTTCACCGGGGCCGCCATCACGCTGGTCCTGTTCACGGTCGCACTTCGTTTTTCCCGCCAAAGTGGACTTCCCAAACCCATTCCGCCACAATAATCGCAACTGAATTTCGTGCCTATGGAGGACTTGGATCATGCCAACCCATTCCGCTTCTGAAAATCTATCCCGGCGGACATTCATTCAAGCAGCCGCCGGCGCAGCCGCAGTGGCGGGCACGAGCCGCTCCTGGGCCGGCGCGAACGATCGCGTTCGCGTTGCCGTCATTGGAATTCGCGGCCGCGGAAACGATCACATCGAAGGTCTCGGTAAGCAAGACAACGTCGAAATCGCTGCGCTCTGCGACACGGACACGCGCCTCTTCGCGAAACGGCTGGGCGAAATCGAGAAGAACGGATGGAAAGCGCCCAAGGTCGAGCAGGACATGCGGCGCGTGTTCGACGATCCCGAGATTGACGTAGTCTCCATCGCGACACCCAACCACTGGCATTCGCTCGCCGCGATTTGGGCCTGCGAAGCCGGTAAACACGTCTATGTCGAAAAGCCCTGCTCGCACAATATTTTCGAAGGCCGCAGACTCGTCGACGCGGCGCGCAAGCACAAACGCGTCGTCCAACACGGCACGCAAATTCGCAGCAGCGAAGCAATCCGCGAAGGCATGCAAAAACTCCGCGACGGCGTCATTGGCGAGGTCTACATGGCGCGCGGGCTCTGCTACCGCACGCGCGATTCCATCGGACACAAACCGGACTCCACGCCGCCCGCCGAGGTCGACTACAACTTGTGGCTAGGCCCCGCACCCGAACGCGCCTACAGCGACAATCGCCACCACTACAACTGGCATTACCACTGGGACTACGGCAACGGCGATATCGGCAACCAGGGCGTGCACCAAATGGACATCGCGCGTTGGGGTCTCGACGTCACGTTGCCGTCACGCGTCACGTCGATGTCGGGCATGTACCTCTTCGACGACGACAAAGAAGTCCCGAACGTCATCACGACGGGATACGACTTCCCCGACGCAGGCAAGAAGGGCCGCATGCTCGTGTTCGATACGCGCCCGTGGATGACGAACGACGAGAAGAACGCAAAGGTCGGCGTGCTCTTCTACGGCTCAGAAGGCTACATGGTCGTCGACAGCTACTCGCACTACAAGTGCTACATGGGCCAAAAAGAAGAACCCGGCGACGAACGCGAAGCCGGCGGCGATCACTACGCCAACTTCATAGCAGCCGTCCGCGCGGACGACCCGACCATACTCCACGCCGAGATCGAAGAGGGCCACTACTCGTCGGCGCTCTGCCACCTCGGTCTCACGTCCGCGAAGTTAAACCGCTCGCTCGCATTCGACCCCAAGACGGAAAAGTACGTGGCCGACGAAGAAGCCAACAAATACCTATCGCGCAACTACCGCGCGCCATTCGTCGTGGCGTGACGAAAAGTCCCCCTTCGAAGGGGGCAGGTCGAAGTCCTTCAGGGGGGATGTCGCGCCGGACAGCGCCCTGAAAACACGACAATGTGGCATACTAAAGTTGCAATGAACTCTCCATTTCGATTTGTAATCGCCCTGAGCCTTACAACCGTCGCCGCTTCCGCCGCCTCCGCCCAATGGGGCGCCCAAGAAGGCAACATGGGCCGACCGCCCCAGCACCTCAAGCCCGAGCGCGACATCTTCCCCGGCGACAAGTTCACCTTCTGCACCGTCGCCTACACCAGCGTGCGCCGCGAGGAACTCGGTTTCGGCTGGAACACGGACTACCCCGACGCCGGCTACAACTTCATGATTCGGCTTGAAGAACTCACGACGATCGAGATCAGCAAAGACAATGAGGGTAAGCCGCAGCAGGTGGTCGTCGAGTTGACCGATCCCGAACTCTTCGACTACCCGTATATTTTCATGTCCGACGTGGGCACCGCCGATTTCACGGACGAAGAAGTCAAAGCGTTGCGTTCGTACTTGCTGCGCGGCGGATTCCTGCACGTCGACGATTTCTGGGGCGACCGCGCGTGGAACTACTGGGAGATGGAAATCCGCAAGGTGCTCCCGAGCGAAGAAAACTTTCGCATCATCGACTTAAAGCCGGGCAACCACGAAATCTTCAACATCGTGTTTCCTGTGAAAGAAGTCCCGCAGGTTCCCTCGATTCAATACTGGAACGGCAGCGGCCGCGATGGCACGACCTCCGAACGGGGCCTCTCCACCTCCGAGCCCCATATCCGCGGCATCTTTCATCCCGACGGCCGCCTGATGGTCCTCATGACGCACAACACCGACATCGCCGACGGCTGGGAAAAGGAACGCGAAAACGAAGTCTACTTCCAAGAATTCGCGGTGAAGAAGTCCTACCCGCTCGGGATCAACATCATCGCGTACGTGATGACGCACTGATCGCAGTTCGTTATACGCCACGCAGGACGTGTCGGCCGCCGCGGCAATGGTAATTGGGTCAATGGCCCCCGCCGAAGCTGGGCAGGAGGAGATAGTTCTCCCAACTCTTGATTCGCAGCAGGATCTTCCGCACGATCGAGAGCGCGTGTAGGTGGTGCGTATACACCGCCGCCGTCGCAATGGCGCCGGCCGGCAAATTGTGCGCGGCCATTTCCGCCGTGTACTCGAAGACCACGGGAATTTTGGTCCCCGCTTTCTCCGATTTGGCGCTCGCCAATTCCGCTCCGGCGAGGATCTGCGCTTCCGCGATGATCGGAATCGTGCGCACGACTTTCGTCTTGAAAATCTTGCTCGGCAGCGCCTTGAATGCGACCTCCGCCTCAAGGTCCGGCTCGATGTTCTTGATGACGTTTTGAGGATACGTCGCGATCAGCTCGAGGTTTCTGGCGCTAACAAAAACCATTACCGGTCTTGCTGCAAACGGTGTCGCCATCTGCCCAGGCTGCAACACCACTTGCGTGGCGTAACCCGCAGAGGGAGCGCGCGTAACGCATTGCTCCAATTCCCAGCGCTTGTTTTCTAGATCGGCCAGAATCTGCCGCACCTGCGGATTGTACCCGCCGCTATCGGCCTCCATGGCCAAGCGCAGTTCCTGTTCCTGGGCACGCGCCTGGTTCACCCGTTCTTGCGCGGACTTCATTCGGTCACCGCCCGCGGCGAGTTTTTCAGCAGCCTGTCGTTGCGCCGCCTGCGCCTGCTCGAGTTGGGCCTGCGCGGTATCCAGCCGCTGCTGGACCACGTCAAAGGTCTGCCGCGAGATAATGCCCGAGTCCAATTGTTCCTTGTAACGATCTCGCTCCCCAGTCGCAAAATCGACAGCCGTTCGGGCTTGCTTGACGACGGCATCCGCTTGCTCGACAGCCTCGCGCGCCTGCCGATCCAGTTCCGACTCCGAAGCGAGCAGGTCCGACTCCGCCTGGCGCGTCGCAGCTTCCGCGGCGCTGTGCCGTTGCTCGAGTTGGCCGACGTCCGAGTTCGCGTCCGCCAGCGCCGCTTCGAGGCGCTCCACTTCGAACTGATACGGTTGCGGATCGATCCTGAACAACACGTCGCCTTTGGCGAGCGGCACATTCGGCTGCACGGGTACTTCGACGACCAGCCCCCTTACCTGAGACACGATCGGGATTGTATACGCATACAAGCGCGCGTCGTGTGTCACCGGGTGATTGAAGCCAAGCAGCAGTAAAATTCCCGCGATCAGAATCACACCGATGATCAGCGCCGTCGAAACGGTGTAGGTGTTCGTCGGGATTAGTTTTAGCTTCTTAAATAACAACCAGCACAGAAAGCCGTACGTGCCGACAATAAGCTCGATCATGTCTATCCGTTCCCCTTATCGCGATGTGGGCTTAGTTTCGATACGCGTGAGCCGCTCTTCCAGCTTCGCCAAGTCAGCACGGATGCTTTGCTCAAACCCGTCATTCTGTTTCACCGATACTTCCATCGGGCGCTGTTTCGAGATGGCCCAGATGAACACGATGGGCCATATAGCGTGAAGCGTGAACAGGCTTAGCCAGCAGGCTGCGTGGATCGCCTCCGCCTGAGGATGGTTTCGCTTCTTGGCGATGTTATAGGGGATGTCATGGATATAAATGAAGGCATAAAACGCCATCGTAAGTCCCATGCACAAAACGCCCAGCGAGAAGTAGTTTAAAAACATATTCAAATCCTTTTGAAACTCCATCAAACCACGAGCGAAGAAAGCCGAGGCTAATCCCCGGCCATCTCAATTTGCAAACCTCATGAATACGAGATGCTTCACTTCGTTCAGAATGACACGTGACCTGTCCGTCATTCTGAGCGCCAACGAAGATTCTTCACTTCGTTCAGAATGACATGTGACTTGTTCGTCATCCTGAGCGCCAGCGGCCACTCCGTCATTCTGACAGCTACCAAACCGTCATTCTGAGCGCAAGCGAAGAATCTCCCTCACTCGAATCCTCCGATCCAACCGAGATTCTACCCTTCGTTCAGAATGCCAGGCCTGCGACGATCCGATCGATTCCCCGGCACGGCATTTCCCATATTTCCCGGGCAGCGTCTATCCCGTATCGGCGGACGAGTTGGTGCAGCTCCAGTTCGCTGTCGGGCGTCAAAAAACCTGCGCTACGGCCCGCTGAACTGCCCCCGACGATGTTCTTGTCGATCAGCACGACGCTCTTTCCCCGCAGTGCCGCAGCATATACTAAGCGGAGGACGATTGCGATTGGTCAGTCGCGCTTCGGCTCGCTATGTCAGGTGAACGACAACCTCCGTCCGCCACAACCCCGGATCCGGCTCCGCCCCTGGATCGGTCCAGTAAATCTCCCAGAACTCGCCGCTGGATTCGTAGCGATGTTCGCGCAACCAATCGTTGAGCGCCGCGCACGTATCGACGAGTTTCTCATACGGGCCGACGTGCCATGTCGAGGCCTGCTTGCCACCGGGTAACGTATCGGCTTTAATGTCGCCTTTGCCTACGACGGTTTTCACGACGGCGATTCCCGCCGCCATGTCGAAGGGTTCCTGGCTCACGTCATAGTATCGGCAAAACGGCATCATGGTCGGCTCGCCGCCGTTCGCCAGCACATGTCCATACACTTTGCCGAGGATTTCACCGAGTTTCGCCCCGATTTCCGAGCGCTTCGCCTTGAAGCGGATTTGCATGACCAGCTGCGGCTCTGCGTTTTTGATTTCGACTTTCAGTTCCATCGGGCAATCCTCCGGCATCAGGGCTGGCGGGGCGCAAGTATAGTGGAATCTATGCGAGGGTTGTTCCACTAAGTCAAACGAAAAAAACCTACGCTCATCATTGTCGCTCGCAACCCTCGATTAGGGGACGACGACCGGCGTCGGGCCGTCGCCGAAGACGAACAACACTTCGCCAGCTTCCGAAAAGACCACGCTTCGTGTTTTTGAGAGGGATGCGCCGCCGTTCACATCCACGAAAAGTTCCAGACTCACTAGATAAACGTTTTCGAACTGTTTTTCGTCGATGACGATTTCCGATTCAAAACTGACTGAGGCATGATAGTCAAGCCGCTCGGGAGAAGGAATCAGCCCACCATCGTCCGCGTCGGATGTCACTCGGCGGCTGTAATACTCGATGGCGTCCCTGGTGACAGCAAATGGCCAACGGACATCGCCGACCCTTCGATACCACCACAGGCACTCGTCGTCCGGCGGAATCGTTCCGATGAGAGACTCTTGAAAAATCTCCAAAACAGCGTCTCGGTTCGGACAGAGGGTTTCCGCGTGATCGATAAGATCGCGCTCGAATTCCGTCTCGTATTCCCGATAAATAGAGACGAAGCCATCGTAGTAAGGGCATCCGCTCAGGGCGAAGAGCGAGAGGACGCCCAACGCCGGCGATAACTTGTGCCATCTCCCCCGACGGCGACAAAGTGTCCAAGCGAATGTTCGAAGCACTCCCATGCCCCATCCTCCTTGTCGGTCAACTTCCGCCTATAGGACCCCTCAGCAGACTCGAGGGAGTACCGCGCATTGAAATTCCCTATCGTGCCGAGGCTCGCCGGTGAATTGACGCGCGTCCCCGCTGAACGTAGAATAAACTGCCTGTAGCGGCTGTATATACTGATGGGACTCACGATGGGCCGCAATTTCTTTACACTCAATAGCTTAGCAACGATTTCGCAGCGCCTGCTTCTCGTGCTGCTCGCGCATCTCTGCGCCGCTTCCGCATTTGCCCAAGGCACGGTCATCGTCTGCGAAGTCTCCGGCATGATCGACGAGGGTATCGCGGTCGTCGTTGAGCGCGCCGTGAAAGAAGCGGAATCGACGAAAGCCAAGGCCCTCGTACTCCGCATCGATACCCCAGGCGGACGCGTCGATAGCGCCATCAAGATCGCGACGGCCATTCAGGGATGCGACGTCAAAACGATCGCATTCATTGAAGGCATGGGCGCTATCTCCGCCGGCGCCTTGATTAGCTACGCCTGCGACGAGATGGCCATGACGCCCGGCACCAACATCGGCGCGGCGACGCCCGTGATCGCCAGTGCCGAAGGCATGCAGCCCACCGGCGAAAAGGAAGTCTCGTTCGTCCGCGCGAAAATGCGCGCGCTCGCCGAGAGCAACGGTTACAACGCCGACGTGGCCCAGGCGATGGTCGACGAAGACATCGAGCTGCGCGGCTATCGCGAGACGGACGGCACGTATCGCATCTATTCCGTCACGCACGAACCGGACGGCCAGAACGCCGGGACGCTGACCTCGGAAGAATTGCCCGTATCGCCCATCGAGAGATTCTTCCGAACGATCAGCCCGGAAGCACCACTCCCGACTGAAACTCCCAAGCCGGAACCGAGTGAACCCAAGGACGACACGGAGCCGGCAGTCGAGGAAGGCGAACGCGAAACGCCCCGCGCCACCGCCGCCAGACCGGGCACGGTCGTATTTGAAGACGGCAGCGAATTGCTCGATCCACGCGGGAAACTGCTCACGCTCACGCCGGAAGAGGCCATCCGATTCGGTCTCATCAAGGAGACGACCGCGAACCTGGACGCGCTCGCCGAACAGCAAGGATTCGGCGCCGTCACTTTCCGTGAAATCGTCGCGACGTGGTCCGAGGATTTATTTCGCTGGCTGACGAGTCCCACCGTCGCCGGCCTGCTCATGCTCCTCGCAATCGGCGGACTCTACTTCGAAGTGCAAACGCCCGGCTTCGGTCTCCCCGGCGCTATCGGCCTCGTCTGTCTCGCGTTGCTGCTTGGCTCGCACTACATCGTGGGCCTCGCCGACGTGATCGACCTCGTGCTGATTCTCGCGGGTGTTTGTCTCATCCTGCTCGAAGTATTTGTATTCCCCGGATTCGGCGTAGCCGGTGCGGCGGGCGTCATCTGCCTCGCCATGGGCATGTATTTCTCGCTCGTCGATTTCACGATCCCCCAGTATAGTTGGGAATTCGATCGTTTCTTCGATGTCCTGTATTCCTTCGCGCTCGCTATGGGACTCTTCGTCGTCCTCGCGGCGATCACGTGGCGCATGTTGCCTCGCACGACCGTGTTCAACTGGGTCATCATGGGCGGCGCGCAACCCGTCTCGGAAGGTTACACCGTGCAAACCGAAGGTGACATCCGCGCGGCGATCGGACTCAGCGGCGTTGCGACGTCGATGTTGCGCCCTGCGGGACGAGGCCGATTCGGCGAGAAGACCTACAGCATCGTGACCCGCGGCGAGTTCATCGACAAGGAGACGCCGATCCGCATCATCAACGTCGAAGGCAATCGCTACGTCGTCGAGGCGACACAATCCGCGCTCACCGCAACCAAAGGAAACCCCGCGTGAATACACGCCTCACCCTGATCAAGATGCTCCGTCAACTGCTCGAAGACATGATGGTGCTCCACCAGCAGGGCGCGGGGTACTACAGTTGCGTCCCCGTCGTGCACCGTTACAACAAATTGCTCGCGCAGACCAAGACTTCGTTTCCCGAAACGAACGGAATGCTCAACACCTTCGACCCACTCGTCGAGAAAGACCCCAAAGACCCAGCCGACAAAATGATCGTGATCCAGGGCATCCGCGTCGAAATCGGCCAATTGCTCGCCCTTCTCGAATCGATCGAGGAAGAGGAGTCCACGGTCTGATGTGGACCGTTATTCTCCTCTTCGCCGCGGGGATTGTCCTCGTCCTCGCGGAGTTCATCGTCCCCGGCGCCATCTTGGGGGTGCTCGGCGGCATCTGCCTCCTCGTGAGCGCGGGGCTCGGATGGTACCTATTTCCCGAATACGCGCTCTTCATCGTCATCGGCGAATTCATCGGCTCCTTTCTCGCAGTGGTCGCCGGTCTATACATCATGTCGCACACGCGCGCGGGTGACCGCCTCGTCATGAAGAAAGCACAGAACAAAGAGGAAGGCTTCACCTCCCCCGCCGAGGACCCCGCGCTCGTCGGCAAAGTCGGCGAAGTGTTTAGCGCGCTCCGGCCCGCCGGCGCCATCTTGGTCGATGGCCGCCGCGTTCAGGCCGTTTCCGATGGCACCTTCATCGACAAAGGCATGCAAGTCCGCGTGATCGAAGTCGAGGGTCAACGCGTGGTCGTCGAGGCCGCGGAAACTTCCGCCCAGAAAGCGGCGACATGAGCACCGGTTTTTTCCTCTTTATGGCCGGCTTCGGAATCACCCTCGTCACGATTGTCATCGCTTACAACTATTATTTTCGCGTCTACTTCCGAGCGCAGATGGCGGAGTGCCCGGTCTCGTTGCCGCGCATTGTCGGTTTCACGTTGCAAGGTCTGAGTGCGCGCGCGATAGTCGACGCCTACGTATCCGCGCACAAGGAAGGCCTGGGACTTGAGCTCGATCAGCTTGTGTTACATACGAAGGCCGGCGGCAATGTGCGCCGCGTGGTCACGACGCTGATCGAAGCGAAAAAACTTGGCGGCGGTATCACCTTCGAACAGGCGTGCAAAGACGATCTCGCCGGCCACGGAGTCATCTCGTTTCCGGGCGAAGCTCACAAAACGACTTCGACAAGCGGCGCGCGCAGGCAATAGCGAAGCCAAAATAATTTTTAGAAAGGCCTGGTTCGACCATCAATATCCAGCAGATCGCGGATCAACAGAAAGGGAGAAAGAATGGACATCAGCATTCTCAGCGCAATCATTGTAACGATTCTCGGGGTGGTCGTCTTGATCGCCGTCACCGTGATCGCGTCGTTTTTGCGCCTCTGGGTTCGCGCCTGGCTTTCGGGGGCATCCGTCAGTTTCGTCACGTTGCTCGGCATGAAGTTGCGCGGCGTCAACCCTTCCGTAATCGTCGACAGCCGAATTATGGCCGTAAAGGCAGGACTTCAGATCACCACCGACGAACTCGAAACACACTTTCTCGCGCGCGGTAATGTCGCACGCGTCGTGCAATCCCTCGTCGCCGCTTCGAAGGCGAACATCAATCTCTCCTTCAAACAAGCCACCGCGATCGACCTCGCCGGCCGCGACGTGCTCGACGCAGTCCAAACTTCCGTGCTGCCGAAAGTGATCGACTGCCCCGATCCATCCACTTCGCAAGGTCAAACCACCGTCGCCGCCGTCGCCATGGACGGCATTCAAATCAAGGCGAAGGCCCGCGTAACGGTGCGCACCAACATCAACAGCCTCGTCGGGGGCGCGACGGAAGAGACCATCATCGCCCGCGTTGGCGAAGGCATCGTGACGACGATCGGTTCCGCCGAGTCGCACAAGAAAGTGCTCGAAAACCCCGACATGATTTCCAAGACCGTGCTCGCGCGCGGGCTCGATTCCGGCACTGCATACGAAATTCTTTCGATCGACATTGCGGACGTGGACGTGGGCGAGAACATCGGCGCGCAATTGCAAATGAAACAAGCCGAAGCCGACAAAAACATCGCCCAGGCGCGAGCCGAAGAACGCCGCGCGATGGCCCGTGCCCGTGAACAAGAAATGCGCGCACAAGTCATGGAAATGCGCGCGCGCCTCGTGCAGGCGGAGTCGGAAATCCCCAAGGCCATCGCCGAAGCGTTTCGCGCTGGAAATCTCGGAATCATGGATTACTACCGTATGAAGAACATACTCGCCGACACCGACATGCGGGACTCCATCTCGAAGATGGAAGATCAAAACAAACCGGTCGGTGACCTCACAAACGAATAAACCACACTGCTGCTGAGAGATTTTTCGTGGACATCTTCTACACCGTCATCTTCATCGTCGTCGTCATCGCCTCGATCGCGCAAAAGCTGCAACAAGCCCGCGCGATGCGGCGCATGGATCGAGACGAGCCCCCCGATCACGAGGGCCCGATCACGCCGGCGCCCCGGCCGATGGTCGACGACGCAATCCCCCAGG
>JBGTJY010001140.1:0-4109 GCA_041744855.1 Candidatus Hydrogenedentales bacterium | reverse complement strand
GCCCGCCCGTGTCACTTCCATGATCGAATTGAGCACGGTTGCCGGGCGTTCGACGCCCGCATCCGCCCCGTGGCCGCGCGCCTCGAACCCGACGCAATCCACCGCCGCGTCCACCTCGGGCACGCCGACGATTTGATCGATCTGTTCGGCGAGGGTCGCTTTCTTTTTTAGGTCGACGAATTCGCAGACGAATTTTTTGGCTTGTTTGAGGCGCTCGTCGATCATGTCGCCGACGATAACGACTGCCGCGCCGAGGAGGTGACACGAGGCTGCGCTGGCGAGTCCGACGGGTCCCGCGCCGGCGACGTAGACGACCGAGCCGGGGCCGACGCCCGCGGTGACCGCGCCGTGATAGCCGGTGGGGAAGATGTCGGAGAGGAGCGTGAGGTCCTTGATTTTTTCCATGGCCTGATCTCTGTCGGGGAACTTGAGCAGATTGAAATCGGCGTAGGGCACGAGGACGTATTCCGCCTGGCCGCCGACCCACCCGCCCATGTCGACGTAGCCGTAGGCCGCGCCGGGCCGCGAGGGATTCACTTCGAGACAGATGCCCGTCCTGCCTTCTTTGCAGTTGCGGCAGCGTCCGCATGCGATGTTGAATGGCACGGAGACGATGTCGCCTTTTTTGAGGAATTCGACGTCGCTGCCTGTCTCGGCGACTTCGCCGGTGATTTCGTGGCCGAGCACGAGGCCCTTGGGCGCGGTGGTGCGGCCGCGGACCATGTGCTGGTCGCTGCCGCAGATGTTGGTGGAGATGATTTTGAGGATGACGCCGTGATTGCACTTGCGTTTGCCGAGCGCGAGTTTGGGGTAGTCGATGGATTGGACTTCGACGACGCCCGGTTTGATGTACGCAACGCCACGATTCGATGCCATGATTGTGTTCTCCCGATTTGCCCGATATTCACGCCCGAGTTTGGTTCAGCAACGGTAGAGATTGATTCTATGCCCTTTGTCGGGATTCGTCAACGCGGCGCAAATTCACCACGAAGATCACGAAGGACACGAAGGATTGCCGATGTAGAATTAAGGAAGCGGAGTGGGGAGTGGGACAAGCGCGATGTCGCGGAATTCAATCCGCGAGTTTTCTTTGTGCATTTGCAGGGTGATGTGGCCGGGGCGGATTTTTTCGAGGGCGCTTGTTTCGGCGCATTTTTTGCCGTTGAGGTAGGTGACGGCGTGTGCGCCTTCGACGAATAGTTGTAGCAGTTGCCATTCGCCTACTGGCCGCAGTCCCGCCGGGTCCGCGCGCGAGAGGCCATAGATGCTGCCGGACGGCATTGTGGATTCGGGAACATCGAGGATTTGAATTTCGTTGCCGCGATCGGAGTCGTCGGTCATCCAGCGGAAGAATACGCCGCCGTTCGCGGTCGGGCTGGCGCGGTAGTAGAGCTGGAGCGCGAAGTCTTGCACGGCGCGTTCGTGTTGGAGGTAGCCGTTGCCGTCGCGGCCGGTCAGTGTCTCGCCGTTGGCTTCCCACTTGGCGCTGCTCGAGCGGACTTCCTTCCAGCCGCTGAGGTCGCGCCCATTGTAAAGCTCGATCGCGTTTTCGGAATCGGGCAGTTTGGTGAGTTGCATGTTTCGGACTTCGAATCCCCAACCCAGGAGATCGCGGAATCCAATTTTCCCGCGCCGTAAGGTGTGGCGCAGATCCGCGTGCGCGGAAAGGTCGAGGTCATGCAGCGCGACGCCGTTGAGCGAGATTTTGAGGCGCGGCCAATCGAATTCGACTCGGCAAGTGTTCCATTCGTCGTCGGGCTTCATGGCCATGACGGGCGGCGCTACCTTGCCGAGCAGGGCGCCCGCGTTCCAGATGGACGGATTGTTGTCGTGGTGATCGCTGAGGACGAGTTGCAGGCCCGCTTCGTCCGCGCCGTTCCAGGGGGCGTGCAGGAGTAGTAGTAACTCGCACCAGCGCTTGACATTGAATTCGAACTCGAGTTGGAAATTTTCATAGTCTGCTGTGGTTACTATGGTTGCGGATTGGTAGGAACGTCGTTGAGCGCTTAATACACCGTCGGCGAAGGTAAACACGTCCGACGTGGTTTCTCGGGGGTGCCACGCGGCGGGTTCGCGCAGGAGTTCTTGGGCCGACGTTTCGGCGGCCTGGGCATCGCATGCACACGCGATTGCATAACTGGCGAGGACGGCCAGGACGCGGGAGGAGATCACTCGATAATTTGGTGACATAATTCGCATTATTGGCCAAATCGGATTGACATTTGCATCCGAGGTCACGTACCATCCGGGCATACCGTAACGGGCTGGATTGATCCCACCGCTGCAATAGTTTCGCTGCATTGGTTGTTTAAGGCTCGCGGCCCGCGCTGCACTCTTTCTACCTTATTCGTCGCTTCCATTGGAAGATCGAGCGCACAATCGCTGCGCATCGCGCCGATCGGGAGATTGGCGTTCCCGGGAGCGCATACCAGTCCGAATGGTTAAGTGACCCAATGGTCATATGATTAGCCGGGAGTGACGCGGGTCTTCGCGTCCGTCCCTCTTGGTGGGAACTTTGTAGTATCGGTGGATCTGGGAACATCCAAATGAGACGCATATCGACTGACGGGTTGTACGACCCATTTTACGAGCACGACGCTTGCGGCATCGGATTCGTCGCTAATATCAATGGCACTGCGACGCACGAGATCGTGACGCAGGGCATTCGCGTGCTCGAGAGTCTTGTGCATCGCGGCGCGTGCGGGTGCGACCCCGAGACGGGCGATGGCGCAGGCCTGACGTTTCAATCGCCGCATAAGTTTTTCCGAAACGTGTGTCCGGAGTTGGGCTTCGAAGTCCCGCACAAAGGCGAATACGCGGCGGCGATGGTGTTCATGCCGCATGGCGCGGAAGATCGCGCGGCGTGCCGGAAAATATTCGAGCATTTTGTCGCGCAGGAGGGTCAATCGATCCTCGGCTGGCGCGATGTGCCGCGCAATTCCGCCGCGCTGGGTTGGCTCGCGCGCGAAGGCGAACCGGTCATCCAGCAGGCATTTATTCGGCGCGAGAGCAGCCTCGATACGAGCGGCTTCGAGCGCAAGCTTTTCGTGATCCGCAAACAGATTGAGCACGCGGTGCAGGCGTCGGACATTCCGGGCAAGGCTGCTTTCTATGTATGCAGCATGTCCGCGCGGACGATTGTGTACAAAGGCTTAATGCTTGCGCATCAGATTCCGAACTATTACGTCGACCTTCGCGAGGAGAAATTCGAATCGGCGCTCGCGCTGGTGCATCAACGGTACAGCACGAACACGATGCCGTCGTGGCCGCTCGCGCAGCCGTTCCGGTTCATGTGCCACAACGGCGAGATCAACACGTTGCGTGGCAACATCAACGCAATGGAGGCGCGACAGAATCATCTCGCCAGCCCGTTGTTCGGCGACGATATCAAGAAGCTGCTGCCGATTTTGACGCCGGGCATGAGCGACAGCGCGATGTTCGACGAGTCGCTCGAACTGCTCGTGCGCGGCGGGCGTTCGGTCGATCACGCGATGGCCATGATGATTCCGGAGCCGTGGTCGGGGCACGAGAGCATGCCTCGCGAGTTGCGGGCCTTTTACGAATACCACATGAGCATGATGGAGCCTTGGGACGGCCCGGCGTCGATGGCGTTTACCGATGGTATTCGCGTCGGCGCGGTGCTCGACCGCAATGGCTTGCGTCCTTCGCGTTATTGGGTGACGGACGATGACTTCGTTGTTATGGCGTCGGAAGTCGGCGTGCTGGATATTCCGCAGGAGAAGATCAAGATCAAAGGTCGACTCGAGCCAGGCCGGACGTTCCTGATCGATACCAAGGAACAGCGGATCATCAGCAACGAGGAGATCAAGGCGAAGCTGTCGTACCGCAAAACGTACCACTTGTGGCTCGATATGCACCGGGTGACGCTGCCCAAGCAGCCGGAAACCAGCCAACCGACGCCGACGAACCACCAGTTCCCGAACGAGGCGCCTCTGCTGGAACGGCAACAGATTTTCGGTTACACGCAGGAGGACTTGGAAATCCTCGTTGTGCCCATGGCGACTTCGGAAAGGAAGACGGAACCGGTGGGTTCGATGGGCAACGACACGCCGCTGGCCGTGCTTTCGAATCGGCCGCAGCTTCTGTTC
>JBGTJY010001139.1:0-3355 GCA_041744855.1 Candidatus Hydrogenedentales bacterium | reverse complement strand
GGGACAAATCGCGCACGGATTTATCGATCTCGAGGGGGACCTGCGCCTTCTTCGCGAGTTCATCGAGGACTTCCGCGACGTCGCGATTGACGATCGAGACCGGTGCGTCGCCTAACCTCGCAGTCAATTTCAAACGAAGCTCTGGCGACAGCTCCGCCGCCGACACCTCGCTCGACTCCTCTGCCGGCGGGTTGAGCGCGCGCATCAATCTCTCGCGCTCAGGATCGATGGCGTCCCACTCGATGGTCTTGACCTGGCGACGCAGAACCTTGACGGGCGCGACGCCTTTGATGACCTCGACCTCGTAATAGCGCGGAGTCGAGCGGAGAATCTGAACGCCCTGCAGAATCGTTCCCGATACGAGCTCGATCCGATCGCCCGGAATTGGAGCGGGCGGCGGGGTTTCGGGAGACTCGGTATCGGCCGATTCCGCGCCTTCGGTTGCGGGCGATTCGTCTGAGGACTCTTCGGACGCCTCATCGGGCGGCGCCTCTTGCGCGTGCGCAATCGTTAGATGCGCGCCGTACCAACACAACGCGGCGGCGCAGAAACAACGCACTGCGCGGAACGATCTAAGGGAGATTTGAAACACGAGGTAAAGTCGCATCCAACTAGCGAAAAAAAAAGGGTTCCCGCGCTGCCCGCCGCGTGTTGATTCTATGAAGGGCCATTGCGCAAGTCAAGAATTCAATGTGTGTCAAGAAGTAAATGTGCAGGCCACGCGGGGCGATGGGTAGAATACGCGCCGCCCGCTTTGGTCCGCGTTGGCTGCCCGCGCCCGGCGAGAATCCGACGATTGCACTCGGGCCCCTGCGAGGATTCCCGCCATGCCTGCGCGCTCAACCGGCAACAATGCGCTGATTTTTCTACTCATCACCATCCTGGTCGATACCATTGGCTTCGGAATCATGATCCCCGTGATGCCGGAACTGCTCATGGAGTTGACGGGCGAAGACCTCAGCGGGGCGGCCATCTATTCGGGCTGGCTGATTTTCTTGTACGCGGGCATCCAGTTTATCGCCGCGCCCGTGCTCGGCAACTTGAGCGATCGCTACGGGCGGCGTCCGATACTGCTGCTTTCGCTGGCGGCGTTCGGGGTCGACTATGTATTCATGGGCCTCGCGCCGACGATTGTCTGGCTTTTTGTCGGCCGCGCGTTTTCCGGTGTGTTCGGCGCGACGTATTCAGTCGCGAATGCGTACATCGCCGACATCACCCCGCCGGAGAAACGCGCCGCGAATTTCGGGTTGCTCGGCGCGGCGTGGGGTCTGGGTTTTATTTCCGGACCGATCCTGGGCGGGTTACTCGGCGCGTACGGGCCGCGGGTTCCGTTTTTCGCGGCGTCGGCGCTCGCGCTCGCGAACGTGATTTATGGGTTTTTCGTCCTGCCGGAAGCGCTCGCGCCCGAGAACCGGCGAGAGTTCAACTTGAAACGCGCGAACCCCATCGGGGCGCTCGTGCAGATGCGGAAGTATCCTGCGATATTCGGATTCTTTGGCGTCATCGCGTTGTATCAGATTGCCCACGACGCGAATCCGGCTGTGTTCTCGTTTAGCATGATGGAAAAATTCGCGTGGACCGAGCGTGAAGTCGGCCTCGCATTGGGCTGCGTCGGCGTGTGCGGTATTTTCGTGCAGGCGTTTTTGATTCGCGCAATCATCCCCCGCATCGGCGAGGCGAATTCAGTCTATTTCGGGATGACGTGCTTCGCGTTGGGGTTTATCGGTTTCGCCTTCGCAACGGAAGGATGGATGGTCTACGCGTTTATCGCGTTGCTTTCGCTCGGCGGTCTGGCATCGCCGTCGCTGCGCAGTATCATGTCGCGCCAAGTGCCCGCGGACGCGCAAGGCGAACTGCAGGGTGCCATCATGTCCATCATGAGTCTCTCGGCAATTGCCGCGCCGATCATCATGACGCGGCTTTTCTTCTATTTCTCCGCGGATACCGCCCCGACGTATTTTCCGGGTGCGCCGTTTTTGGCTGCCGCGATTTTGATGTTTTCGGCGCTGGGGATTTGCGTGGTGGTGTTTACGCGGAATGGTAAACGGCCAGTTGCCGAAGCGGCAGCCGAGAATTGATCGGTAGCGCCGCTTTTCAAGCGGCGGGTGAGGCCCGCTCTAACGTCGATTCAGCAGACATCAGGCGACAGGAAATAATCGATCGGTATCCTCGTAAATCTCGATCACTGCGGCGAGTGCGTCTTTCACGTTTTCGAGCGCCTCGACGATCGTGTCGCCTTCGGTAATAAGCTCCGGCAACAACGGCGAGGTGACCGTGTAGCCACCCTCCGGTTGCGGCGACAGCACAAGGGGTATTTTGTAGTTCATCGGATTGCCTCCGTTAGTTAAGGATACAATCAAGACCCGATCTTCGGCAAAATGAGAGCCGAACCACACGCGCGCTCAGCCCGCGCAGGAGGCAACGATCATGGCGGACGAAAGCGCGAGGCTTATATGCTCATCCCGACGGACGATTCTCAAATTTGCGGCGGCTTTTGGACTCGGCGGGGTCCTTCTCACCGCGGAGCGTGACCTGCCCCAGGTTGGAGCCCAGGAAGGAGGAGCCATGGTGAAATTATCGTACTGCCTGCGCCGCCTGCCGCATTTAAGTCGCGAGGAATTCCAGAAGTATTGGTTCGAGACGCATGGTCCACTTGTACGTAAGCACGCGGACGTGTTGCGCGTTCGGCGGTATTTGCAGTTTCATTCGCTGGACGAAGCGGCGAGCGCGGGGATTCGCGCGTCACGTGGCGGCCCGGAACAATTCGACGGCATCGCGGAATTGTGGTGGGACAGCGTCGAGGATTTCGCGCCAGCGAATCCATCAGCGGAACGGAACCGAGCCGGAGCCGAGTTGCTCGAAGACGAGCGAAAGTTCATCGACTTGGCGAATTCGCCGGTCTGGTTGGGGCAGGAGCGAGTGATCATCGGGTAGGAGATTCGAACTCGGCCGTGAAAACGGTGTCCCAGGCGCTGAGGGTGTCCTATTGGCAATGGGGCCAGTGGGAACCCGGTGCAACTCCGCAGGATCCAAATTGTCAGCAGGGGTTGGTTCCGCCGTACCGTGGAGGGTCTCTTCGATGGCGATCGCGCGCCGTTTCGGTGAAGTGCTCGCGTTGTTGCTTCTGGCGTTCTTCGTTCTTGTGCAACGTTTGGGAGCGCAGGAGTTCAGTGAGGAACAGTGGGCTTTCGAGGATGGCACACTCGAAGTTCAATGCGTCGATGCGCAAGGCATGGCGGTTTCGGGCGCAGTCGTTCGCCTCGGCGTATCAGAACACTTCGGCGTGCCTGGACAGGGCGAGGTCGTTGAGGCGACGACGGACCGTTCGGGCATCGTCGTATTCGAAGGGTTGGAC
>JBGTJY010001138.1:0-5096 GCA_041744855.1 Candidatus Hydrogenedentales bacterium | reverse complement strand
GCCGCGCTCGTCGTCGCAAACAACGCCAGCGCCGGTTCCGCGTTGTGCGCGGCGGGCACGACGCCGTGGCAAACGTAGCAATCGTGCGAAAACGCGGAGAACGCTTTGTACTCGGCGTCGACCGCTGTCGCGTGACACCCCGCGCACGACTGCGCAAAGGTATCGTTGTCCCACTGCGGATTCTCGGCGTCGCGAAATGCGCCCGGCGAGTCGCCATGCGGCGGAATCCACGCGGTATTCAGCATCGCGGCCTGGCCGTACTTCCCGTTGGGCTTGAGGTAGCGCATCATCCGCGTGTGGCCCGTGATGAAGGCCGTCTCGTCCGCGAAGGGAGCGAGCTTGGGTTCGGCCATCAAGGCTTCCAACGGCGGAATATTCGAGTCTTCCACGCCGAACATCGCGTGGTTGTGCCGATTTTCCTGCCACGTCGTGCCCACTTCGTTTCGATGACAAAACAGACATTCGCCGCCCGTCGTATACTCGGGGATCGACTTGCCGACATGATCCTCGCCCCAAGCGGCGGGATCGAGCGTTTCGGCCGATTGAGCCGCGGTGCTGTCGGCGCCTGGTCCGGCATGGAAGGCGATCCAGACTCCGAAAAGAACGGCACCGACGAATGCCATTCTTAAGCGACGGACGTTTTGAGAATTCATAGACGCGGCCCAAAATTCGTAGACAATCATGGTACCGTGTCCCACAGTTTGATACAAAAAAGGTCCAAAGCATCGAGGTTCTTATGTGCCGAATATCGCCAGTCGATCGGAGGGGAGGGAGTCGAATTCCTGCTCTAGCGTTGTTGACCTTTTCTTTGAGCTTATGCGGGGCTGCGAATTTGCACGTTTCTCCCAGGGGCAACGACGCAAACTCCGGCGAACTCTCGGCGCCGTTCGCAACGATTCAGCGCGCTCAGTCAGAAGTCCGTGAACGCATCGCGGCTGGGCTTAGCGAAAACCTAGCGGTCTACATCCACGACGGTGTCTATTTTCTCGACGCGCCGTTGCAATTCGGCCCAGCCGATTCTGGTATCGAAGAATTCAGCGTCACGTATGCCGCCGCCGAAGGCGCGAGTCCCATCATCAGCGGTGGCCGCGTCATCACGGGTTGGGTGCGCGGTGAATCGAATCGCTGGACAACTCGTGTTCCACAAGCAGCAAGTGGCAACGGACATTTCCGGCAATTGTTCGTCGATGGCCAACGATTACCCCGAGGCCGATTTCCGAACGCGCCCGAACTTCTCCACGTTCAATCCGTCTCGGAAGATGTCCGCACGATCACGGTAGATCGCTCGATCGAATTCGGTGACCTCGCGGACCAAAACGCCGAACTCGTCATGTACCAAAACTGGTCCATTTCTCGCGTCGGAATCGAATCCACGAACGGCGCAACGATCCGCGTCGAGAATCCGATGGGCTGGATTGGTCACGGTCCAGCGACTACGGCAAGCCCCGGCAAGCCGGCGTACATCGAGCACGCGCTCGCTTTCGTCGATCAGCCTGGGGATTGGTATCTCGACTACGAGTCGGGCGAGCTCAGGTATCAAGCGGCGGAAGGCGAAGACCCGAACACCCGCGAGTTCATCGCGCCGTTACTCGATCAACTCGTGATCGTCGGAGGCACGGCGCAATCGCCCGTGCGCAATTTACATTTTCGCGGGCTGACTTTCGCGTACACGCACTGGGAGCGCCCGGCATTCGGCTATCTCGGCATTCAAGCGGGACATCACGGCACGCGCACGGACGAACCTACCTACGTGCTGCCCTCCGCGATTGAATTCACGTACACACGCAATTCCTCGTTGGAACACTGCACCGTCACGCACACCGGCGCATGCGGTGTCGTATTCGGCGCGGGCTGCCGTGACAATCGGGTCGACGGCTGCGAATTCTCCGACATCGGCGGCAACGGCATCATGGTCGGTTGGCGCGGCAAGGGCGAGGTGACCGGACGCGAACTAGGCGGCGATTTTCATCTTTCGGGCGACTGGCTGAATCCCGATGACGCCCCAATCAACAACGCCATCACGGGCAACCGCGTGCAGCAGTGCGGCGCGATCAACCACGGCTGCGTCGGCATCTACGACGCGTTCGCGCGCAACACCCGCATCGCGCACAACGTCGTGCACGACATGCCGTACACCGGAATTTCCGTCGGATTCCGCTGGAACGAAACCGAGACGAGCCAACGCGGCGCGATCATCGAATACAATCACGTCTACGACACGATGAAGATGCTCGCGGACGGCGGATGCCTGTATACGCTCGGTTATCAGCCCGGCGCGATCATTCGCGGCAACGTGTTCCACGAGGTCCACCGCAGCGCATTCGCCCACGGCGGCGCGCCCAACAACGGTATTTTTTTCGACGAAGGCACGAAGGGATTTCACGTCGTCGGCAACACCATCTACGACACGTCGGGCGATCCAATCCGATTCAACCAAACTTCGGAAACCAACATGATATGGGAAAACAATCGATTTGGCGTGGGCGCATCGAACAATTTTGCGGAAACGGGCGACCGATGACCCGCGTCCTAGTCTGTCTCCTGCTTTTTTCGGCTTTCGCTCTGCGTGCAAACGCCGAAACGATCATGCTGCCGATGCGCGACGGCACGCGCCTCGCCACGGACTTCTACCTGCCCACCGCAGGCGGCCCGGCATTTCCCGCCGTGCTCATTCGCAGCGTGTATGGCCGCAACGATCCCGCGATGAACGATCGCATGGTCGAGCGACTCACGAAGATCGGCATCGCCGTCGTCACGCAAGACACGCGCGGTCACGGCGACAGCGAAGGCACGCGCATGGCCTTCTCGAACGACGGTTGGGGCGCGAATCAGGACGGCGTCGACACGGTCAATTGGCTGAAGTCGCAACCCTGGTGCAATGGCCGCATCGGCACCTACGGCACCTCCGCCCTAGGCATCACGCAAGTGCTGCTTGCCCCCGCCACGTCGTCGATCGCGTGCCAGGCAATCACGATGGCGCCTTCGAATTTCTATGGTGTGTTCATGGCCGGCGGAGTGCCGCGCAAGCAATTGAGCGAACGCTACGCGAAAATGATGGGCCACGAGGCGATGCTCGCGCAGTATCGCAGCCACCCGAGTTACGACGAGTTCTGGTCCTACTACAACGCGCAGGCCCGCGCAGCCGACATCACCGCGCCTGCCGTTTTCGGCGGCGGCTGGTTCGACATTTATCCGCAAGGCATCATCGACAATTTTACTTCTCGCCAATACGACGGCGGCGAAGGCGCGCGCGGCAATCAGAAACTCGTGATCGGTCCGTGGACGCATCGCATCTCTCAGGATGCGGGTCAGCTCCGATTTCCCGATAATTATCGCTTCGATTTTCAAGGCCTGTTCGTTCAATTCTTCCGCCACTGGTTACTCGGCGAACAGAACGGCGTCATGGATTCGCCCGCGGTGCACTACTACGTCATGGGCGATGTCGATGATCCGAACGCGCCCGGCAACGAGTGGCGCACGGCCGACAAGTGGCCGCCTTACGAAGAAGAACTGAGCGTCTATTTCCTGCAATCCGATCGCACGCTAAGGACGAAACCGGAAGACGACGCCAGCCCGATCACGTACGTGTTCGATCCAGCGAACCCGTGCCCGACGCTGGGCGGCACAAACGCCGCCGGAATCAACGGCACACTGCCGTCCGGCGCGTTCGATCAACGCCCCAATGTCGCGCGGCCGGACGTCCTCGCCTTCGAATCGGAGGTGACCGCTGAGCCCCTCGAAATCACGGGACGCGTGACGGTCCGGCTCTATGTCTCAACCGACGCGCCCGACACGGACTTCAGCGCGATACTCGTGGACATCTACCCCGATGGGCGCCAAATGGGAATCGCCAGCGGTATTCATCGCCTCAAGTATCGCGATGGATTCAAGCAACCCGACCCGTTGCCGAGTGGCGAATTGGGTACCGTGCAAATCGATCTCTGGTCGACCAGCATTATCGTGAACAAGGGACACAAGATCGGTCTGCACATCAGCAGCAGCAATTGGCCGAGAAACGAAGTCAACCCCAATACGGGCGCCGACCTGCCAAGTTACACCGGCGAGAGCGAAGCTGGCGATCGCATTCTCGATCCGGCGAGTGTTCGGGCCGCGCGCAACACGGTGTACATGGGACATGGACATCCGAGCGGGCTCATCCTTCCCATCCGAATTCCCGCGCAGGATTAAATAATCGCGTTGGTCTCCGGCGACTTCTGTTCGAAAGTCGCGCCATACGCGCCCGGCACTGCGGCATAGTCGAAACCCGCATCAAGCGCGTTCAAAAGAATATCGCCCTTGGGGCGAATGCGATCCAGCGCGATCTGGGCCATCTGACCGTATTCATTTTCGGGCAACCGCGTCGCGACTTGATGGTAGAACGTAACGGCGTCATTCACCTTCCCCATTGCCTTCTCGTGAATTAGCCCCAATCGAAACGTCGCTTCCGCCCAGGTCGATTCGACCGCCGCGGCCTGGCCCGCAATTTCTTCAAGCACGTTCACCGCGACGTCGTATTGGCCCTCGGCTTCAAGAATGCGCACTGCCGCGAAACATCCGTTCGCGCGTTTCTTCGAGAAGGTCCTCGAGCCGCCCACCGCCGCGACAACGTCGCCCGTCAGTGCGGACTCGCGCGCCTCGCCAAATACGTCCCCATCGATGCTCGCGTTGTGATCCGGCACCGGCGCCTCCATCCACGAGCGCCGTTCGACCCACCAGGTCCCAATCGAGCCGAGCAACACATACGAGTAGTAGCCCACGGGAATCGTCCAGAACGCCAACGCGAACAACAACACGGACGGCAACCGCGTGGGCGGCGCGTCATTCGCGATCACCTGACCGCGCGCCGCCATAATCTTGGTGGCCGCAACGGAGTGATGCAGGGCGGGCTCCCCGGTTTGCTGCGCGCGGAACTGTTCCCGATCGTCCGCGCGCAACCACACTTGCCGCGCAACCATTCCATAGACGACGAACGCTCCCGCTAGCATCGCGAAGCAAAACCACACGGGCGCCACGGTATCCCGCACGGTCCACTGGCGAAAGACGAGAAACCCCACGCCGCAAAGCGCCAGATCGGTGACGAGCAGAATGGCGAACTC
>JBGTJY010001137.1:0-2418 GCA_041744855.1 Candidatus Hydrogenedentales bacterium | reverse complement strand
CGAGCGTTCGCCGCGGATCGTCGCCTGAAAAATGTCCGCCGAACTCGATGTCGCCGTCATCACGAAAGCGTCCGGCGTGCCTCGCCCGTACTCCGCCGTCATCATGATCGTCTCGGGGTCTTTGCAACAATCCCCATCGCTGCGGCCGCCGACCGCAGAAACGCGATCCGGCAAATCGCGATTGGTCGCAAACAACAGCGGCGCGATCGCGTCATAGAATTGGCGAGTCAGCGTATTCGGCTCGCCGCCTTGAAAAAATCGCACGGAGCCACGCCTCAGCGGTCCCAGTTCGCCGCCATCGACTTGTTTCCGCACGTGGTCCCACGCCGGATGTCCGCAACGTTCAGCGTCGACTTGGACGATCCGCCTCCGCTCCGACGCGGCGCGCCCAATCGCTAACGCCTCCGACGCAAGCAGCGCCATCGGCGACAGTATGTAGACATCCTTCCCCGCTTCGATTGCCGCGAGCGCAACCGAAGCGCGCCACATCACCGGCGTCGCCACGATCACGCCGTCGACATCCGCCGATTCAACAACCTCCTGCCAACGTGAGTAGACGCGCAGTCCCCAACCGGATGGAAACGCAAAGTCGCCCTCAACGGCCGCAGCCGCCACCAACTGCGACGCGTGGCCCGATTGCGCCGCCCGTCGAAATCCCCCCAGCGCACGCCGCGTCTCGGCATCCCCGCCAACAATGCCGATACGGACGCGCTCGGATGCCGCAGCCACACGCGATGACGGACTCGCGGCACAGACCAATCCCGTAGCAGCGCCAGCAAGAAAGGCCCGCCGCGAAAATCCGTGCTCCTGCAATTCAAACTTTCTCATCGCGTTTATCCGTGGCTATCGGCGTTCATCGGTGGTGAATCAAGCCTTCCATCCTTCGTTGTACGGCGCTTTCAACATCCACCCATTCTGATACGGCCGATATGCCCAGTCATTCGCCTTCTTCACAGCATCCGCATCGGCCCCCTTGAATTTCATCGCCGACGAGTCCCAATCGAGCTTTCCGCCGGATACATACGCCGTCGTGCCGATGTGACAAACCAGCGCGGTGTTGAACGCGGACTCGACCGAACTAATCGGGTCCTTCCGCGACTTCACGCACTCGACGAAGTTGTCCCAGTGCGCGACGTTCATGTCCCCCTCTTTCTGATCTTTCACTTCGCGCGCCTCGCAGCGGTCCTCGACGGGCGTCACGAAATAGCCCAGTCGATCGGCGTAAAGCGTGCCTTTTTCCCCGTAAAACATGATGCCGTAGCGATTGCGCTCGACGTATCCATTGTACACGCGATTGGAAAAACTCAGCACGTAGTCGCCGAAATCGTACAGCACGTCGAGTTGGTCGGGCGTCGTGCGATTGTCCTGCAATACGTATTTCCCGCCCATCGCGGTGACGCTCTTCGGGGCCTTGTCCTCGCCCATCGCCCACAAGACGATGTCGATCAAATGCGCGCCCCAATCCGTCATCTTTCCGCCGGAATAATCGAGGAACCAGCGAAAGTTGTACACGAACCGATTCTTGTTGAAAGGCACCTTATCGGTCCAGCCGATGTAGCGATCCCAATCGACCCCCGGCGGCGGCGCCTCATCGGGTGGCGAGCCAATGTCATGTTGCGCCCCGCCGTCGTGAATCCACGTCTCGACCCGCGCGATCTTGCCGATGTACCCCTCGCGCACGAGATCGCGTACTTCCTGAAAGTGCACGCCGCTACGCTGGAAGTTCCCGCACTGAAGCACGCGCTTGTTGCGCCGGACCGCGTCGATTAGCGGCTGCCCCTCGGCAATGGTCGTAGTGAGCGGTTTCTCGCACCACACGTCTTTCCCCGCATCGCACGCCATCATCGACGGAATCGTATGCCAGTGATCCGGCGTGACGATAACCACCGCGTCGACGTCTTTGTTCTCGATGATCTCTTCGAAGCGCTCATGGGTCGTCGGACGATCGTAGGCGTTCGTCACGAGGTCCGCCGCCTGTTCTCGAGCCTCTTCGCGCAAATCGCACACAGCGATCGGCTGCACGTCCTTCGCCTCGCGAAACACGCAAAACTGAAGATTCCGCATCCCCATGCCGCCAGTGCCGATGTGCCCGGTCCGAATCCGCTCGTTCGCGCCGAGTACGGACGCAGGGAACACGTGCTTGATCGCGCTCGACTGCGCCACCGCGGAAACCGCCGCAAGTCCCGCCACGCCGACCGCGCCCTGTTTGATGAACGATCGCCGGCTCACATCGCTTTGCGCGGGATCGTTCGACTTGGATTCGCTCGTATTCATGGCGCGTTCTCCCAGTATGGCGGCTCACACTCTGCGTTCTCGGTCGACGAATTCTAACGAAGTAGAGCGGCAAATTGCATAAGTTGCGGCGCAAAATTCCTTCTCGCCGTATGTACGGGACACCGCGTTACCCGTGTGCGTTGG
>JBGTJY010001136.1:0-2184 GCA_041744855.1 Candidatus Hydrogenedentales bacterium | reverse complement strand
ATTTCTTCCGCGGCCGCCCCAAAAGCAGCGATCGCAATGAATGCGGGTACAGCCAATACGGTGTAGGTGGTACGCATAAGTTCGGTTTCTCCAAGGTGTCCGGCATGGTGTTGCCCGAATTCCCCATCCGGGCGAGCGCAGACGATACTCCCACTTTCATATCCGGTTCAATCACGAAATTCGACGTGACCCAATATCCCGTCTCTGAGTCATACGCGCACAAACTCCGCCCGACTCCAATCTATGCATCCGACATTTCCCATATGCGACAGCCCGCGACCATCACCGGCAGGTTTTCTCCTACAGTACGGACGACCTGTATACTAACTTCTCTCTGCGACTGTCCCGAACCGACGCCCCCCTAATGATCCCCCTCGCCACCTCCATCGCCCCGCGCCCCGCGGCTGACCCCCTCGCCCAACTCCCGCAGCGCATCGTGCCGATCAAGGAGCGCGTCGCGTTGCCGATGTCGCGGCGCGAAATGGAGCAGCGCGGCTGGGATGAGATCGACGTCGTCTTCGTCATCGCCGATTTCGCCTAAACCCCGCCTATTTCAATACACTTCGTCGTGTGTGCCGATGTTGACCAAGATTAGGACTTGGGCTGCCGTCTTGGGATGTTGCTCTTTTTGGAAGACGATGCGGCAATCGTAGTTGACCGTACACGCGTGCATACCGGCGAGCTGACCGCTGAGGTGATGTGTACTTAAACGTGGTCGTCGATATCCGCTGCCATCCGTTGCACCGTGGTTTCGATGTGGGCCCGAACGTTTGGATCTCGACCGATCACGCGCCGAAACGCCCGTTCGAACCGAGGCGTGAGAACGAGCTCGCGCATGTTTATTTAAGTTTGCGCAACTGACTAATGACGGTTTTGACGGGTTGACTCTTGAGTTTGCCGGAGCGAAACGCTTTGGAGGCCTTGCGGCCGTCGGCCGCGGTTTCCTGCCGCCAACCTTCGATCCGCCGCTTTCGTAACAGTTCCTCGAGCATGGCTTGCTCTTCCGCCGAAAGTGACTCGGCCTCGCTCAAAACTTTTTCCAACGTGATGACGGTTGATTTCACGGGTCAGGGCTCCGTTTTTCTCATTTTGATGGCTGTCCCGCGACGAGCTAACAACCTCCCAAGGGACAACCCCTCGATTGGAACGCGCGTCATGTTCGTGGGTCCTCCGATAGCTTCATCGAAGTATACGATAAACTCTCGCGTTCTCGACCGTTGTATGGGGAAAATGAACAAAATTATACATCCGCCCTGAACCAACGCAAACTCCATTCCGGCCAGTTAACTCTTCGTGAGCTTCGTGTCCTTCGTGGTGAGTCCTAATTCAAGTGAGCACTCTTGGCGGCTGTTCGCATTTAAGATTCGTGCGCGGTCTTTCGACCCTGCGGTGTATAATAATCGCGTCCCCGACCGCCCCGAATTGACCCCATGATCCCCCTCGCCACCACCATCGCCCCGCGCCCCGCGGCTGACCCCCTAGCCCAACTCCCGCAGCGCATCGTACCCATCAAGGAGCGCGTCGCATTGCCGATGTCGCGGCGCGAGATGGAGCAACGCGGGTGGGATGAGCTCGACGTCGTCATCGTCACCGGCGACGCGTACATCGATCACCCTAGTTTCGCGATGGCCATTCTGGGCCGCGTGCTCGAGGCCGGCGGATACCGCGTCGGCATCGTGTCGCAGCCGGATTGGGAGTCGCCCGACGACTGGCAGCGCTTCGGCCGGCCGCGTCTTTTCTACGCGATCAGCGCCGGCAACATGGACTCGATGATCAACCACTACACGGCGAACAAGAAGGTGCGCAACGACGATGCGTATTCGCCCGGCGGCCGCATTGGTCTGCGGCCCGATCGCGCGACGCTCGCGTATTGTCAACGCGCGCGCCAGGCCTACAAAGGCGTGCCGGTGATCGCGGGCGGCGTCGAGGCCTCGCTGCGTCGTCTCGCGCACTACGACTATTGGTCCGACACGGTCCGCCGCTCCATCCTGCTCGATTCGAAGGCCGACCTCGTCGTGTTCGGCATGGGGGAGGACATCATCCTCGAAATCGCGAGGCGTCTCGATGCGGGCGAACCCGTCCAAGCGCTGCGCGACATGCGCGGCGTCGCCTACGCGATGGGCGCATCCGAGACGCCGCCCGACGACGCGATCACGCTGCCGAGCTACGAAGAAGTCGTGGCCG
>JBGTJY010001135.1:0-2641 GCA_041744855.1 Candidatus Hydrogenedentales bacterium | reverse complement strand
CTACTCGACCTCGTTCGAAGCTTTCAAGACGCACATGTTTCGCGCCCCGCGCGAGGAACCGCGGCCGCAGAATACCTCCCGCGCGCGCGGCCCCGAGCGCGTGATCGAGGACGAGGAGGAGGACGACGGCGAGGACGAAGCGACGAGCGTCGACGCGCGCGGAAAGGAACTCTACCGTCGGCTCGTTAGGCGATTGCATCCCGATCTGCGCGCGGATGGGAACGCGGCCGTCTCCGCGCTCTGGCACGAAGTGCAGGAAGCCTATCTGGCGGGCGACGTCGCGCGGATGGAAATCCTGCTTGCGCTGAGCGACCTCGCGGCCAACCACATGGACGACGCCACCAGCCTGGCGCAAATGCGCGCTCTGCTCGACGAACTGGAGCGCGCGCTCGACGCCTTGCGCGACAGCCTGCGCGAAGCCGAAAGCGAAGACGCCTGGAACTTCGCGCGCAGTGGACCGGCGGGGGATCTAAAGGTGCGGGTGCAGCGTCAGCTAAAGTCCGATTTCGCTGCGCGTTCCATGCGGCTCGACCTCCTCGTGCGAACGGTGACGGCCTGGGAGCAAGGCCCGGTCGCCAACCGACACGTCGCCGTCCCGCGCTCCGCGCAGTTTGTTCGTTGAGTTGGAGGGTCCGCACCTTCTGCTGGCGTGCTTGCGGAGACCGACACCTCAAGATACGATTTCACCGTGGGCCTGGCCGAGATCAAGCAGTTGGCGACGCAGCTCCCGCCGGAGGAGCTAACCGCGTTGACCGCGTTTCTGGTGCGGCAGGATCAGGCGGCTTGGGACCAGCACATGGACCAAGATGCCGCGGCCGGGAAGCTCGATCATCTCTAGGACTGGCCCGATTGAAATCAAGAGCCACCGCGCGCTTTTGGAAATTATACGCCGCGCTTCCTCTTCGGATGCAAAGTCTGGCTCGCAAAAACTACCGGCTCTGCGATCTCCGGCGGCCTCGGCTCCCTCAACTCGAGCCGCCCGCGAGCGACGGATGACTCGATGGGACCGTGCCAAGCCAACTGCGAACGCGCGGTTCGCATTTTGCCGCGATTATAGGACCGACCCCATTTCCCCTCGCTGCATCGTTTGGTTAGGCCTCCTTGGCGCGCAGAAGAGAACGTCACTTTCCGTCCTTTGGGGGGAAGAAGTCCGAGAGAAATACGGCGGCAAGCAACACGGCCAAGACCACAGCGAAGATGTTACCCAAGACGGCGGGCACCGATCGATCCTGTGACAGGCCCAAGAAAACAACGAATATCAACATTACAGCCATATAGATTAGAAAACTTTTGCCCGCAAAAGTCGCGACGCTATTCAATACTCTTCGAAACTTGCCAGGCTCCAGACCACCAAAAGCGGTAACGACTAAGTTGATAATGAAGACGCAACCAATGATGATGCCGATTATCCCGATCGCTGTCATATACGTAGCACCTAAAGACAACAAGGGCAGCAATATCGGACCAGGGGGCGCGTTGCTCGCAGTGGAAGGGAAGTCGTCATCTCAAAGGTGGATCGCGGAGCGGTCCGCCGTCGCTGCATCGCCTAGTTTAGCTCCTACTCGGAATCTGGTGATTGAAGTGTCTCGACATATCGGATGTGAACGCTGTCGCCGATCTTTGTACGACGACCAGAGAAGAGCATTCTCTGGAGATCGTCGATTCGATAGTGCGGCCACAAGTGGTTCACAAAGTGGACGTGTGAACCGTGCTGCCAATGGCTTCCGTCCGAATCCACGTCTCGTAGGCTAAAATAGAATAGATGCCACTTCGCGGCTGAGTAGAAGAGGTGAGCCGAAAGGTGTTTGCGAGCGGCGAAAAGATTGCGAGTCTTGCGAAGCGTCTTCGGGAGTCGTGACGTGTCACCGCCAATGCGAAAGACGTCAAAATCCTCTTTTGTCAGTCGTGCTGCCTCTGGCTGGAATTCCTTGTGAGCATGTAAATGGGCGTAGCCGATCTGCTCACTCTTGAAGATGAGACGCACGAGGTCACTGTCAGAGATTCTGAGGGAATCGACGTAGCGCACAAGTTCGGCTTTCGCGTCAATCGCGAATAGCTTGATGAGCTTTTCTGGAACGCTACGCGTGCTCACGTTTGGAAACATGGAATGCGGAGGGCCTAACGAAATGTAGACGAAAGTTCGTAAACTTTGCGTCGTATGGTCCGTCTAGGTCTGACTTGCATGTGTGCGCGGGGGACGGAACTGATATTGAGCCTGAGGCAGAGTGTTTGGGCAAGAAAATTGCAAAAGCATCGCGCGCTGAACGCCGATAGCCGCCTCGCTTTGAACGCCCGGCCGTTGCTTCGCAGCCGTTACGGATCGAGGCGTTCGCGGCCGGAACAGATACCAACGCGAGGCGCTATCTTCTGCGACCGGAACGTGGTCTAGTCGGCTGATGCAGAAGAAGTTGTTTGCGGAGCTGGGGCTGGCTCCTGAAATTTTGAAGGCGATCGAGCGGATGGGCTTTGAAGAAGCTTCGCCGATTCAATCGGCAGCGATTCCGGTTTTGCTGGAGGGCTCGGATGTCGTCGGGCAATCGCAGACGGGGTCGGGGAAGACGGCGGCGTTTGGGATTCCGGCGATTCAATTGGTGGATGGAAATTTGCGCGCGCCGCAGGTGCTGGTGCTTTGCCCGACGCG
>JBGTJY010001134.1:0-8841 GCA_041744855.1 Candidatus Hydrogenedentales bacterium | reverse complement strand
CGGCGCCGGACAAGCCCAAAGCCGTACCCGCGCCTGAAGCGGTCACGACGCACGCGGCCGAGGCCCCTGCTCAAAAAAAAAACGTCCCGGCGGGAAATAAACTAGCGGGCAACGGCCAGGATCCACCGAACACCGAGCCCTCAATCCCCGGGGAATCGGGTGAGAGAGATTCTTCGCTGGCGCTCAGAATGACTGAAGCGAATACGCCTTCGCCGGTCAGAATGACTGAACCGAATACGTCTTCGCCGGCGCTCAGAATGACTGAACCGAATGAGTCTTCCAGCTCCTTGGCGAATTCGGCGTCCCCGGTCCACCAAAGCGCGCCGATCGATCGCGAAGCCCTTGCACAAGACCCTCACGTCGCCGAAGTGCTCGATGTGTTCCGCGGCGAAATCGTGCACGTGACGCCGCCGCGGGATGCGAAGTCCAACTCGGGATGAGTTGAGAGACCGGACGCGGCCGCGATTGCGGAAGAGCGCGTCCCTCCCGGGTTATCGCGCTAAGATGCCGAATTCGATGTGGCTCGGGTGTTGACGCGTGCGGTAGACGCGCTGCTTGGCCGACTGGAAATCGCTTTCGTCGGCTGAGTAGATATCGCAGAACGTTTGCGGATTTCGGTCGATGACCGGGAACCAACTGCTCTGGATCTGCACCATGATTCGGTGACCCGGCAGGAAGGTGTGGTAACGGTCGCGCAGGTCGATCGTGATCGCGGTGACCTTGCCGCTTCTCATCGGCGAGGGATCGCTGAAGCTCTCGCGGAATTTTCCTCGAAACACTTCTCCCGCAAGCAGCATCTGGAAATCGCCGAGCCGGACTTTTGTGGGATTTGGATCGGGGTCCTTCGCGTCGCCGGGGAACACGTCAATCACTTTCACGATCCAATCGGAATCGGTGCCGCTGGTCGAGACGAACATGTTCGCGATGATCGGGCCTGCAATCGTGATCGGTTCCGTGAGCGGCTCGGTCTGGTAGACGAGAACGTCCGGCCGAGTCGCTGCGAAGCGTTGATCCTCGATCATCCACTCGTGGCCCTGGCTCGTGCGGATTTCCGCGGAGAAGGGCACCGGCTTGTCCGGATCGCTGATGTATTCATCGAAGCCTTTGCGATCATGCGGGGCATCGAAACGCAGGGCGCCGTCCGGGTGCAGATATAGGCGCGCTTCGGTGATGCCTTTGGGCGGCCAGGCGTCGTAGACGCGCCACTCGTTCGTGCCCGTTTCGAACACGATCGCCTCGGGCGCGGTCCATTCTGCAGTGCCCTTGAGGTAGTGCTGGAAGAACGGCAGTTGCACGGCGACCTGGAAGTAGTGCGAGGTCTTCGAGCCGAACTCGATGTCGCCAAGTCGATCGCCGTCGGTGCTGCGCCAGCCGCCATGCAACCATGGCCCGACGACGAGGGTGCTTTTATTCTCGGGCTCGATCTGCTCGATCCGATTGTAGATCGACATCGGGCCGTAGAAGTCCTCGGCGTCGAACCAACCGGCGACGTTCAGGATCGCGTGGTTGACGTCGGTGATTTGTTCGACTGCGTTCTGCCGCTGCCAGTACTCGTCGTAGGTTCCGTGCTGCATGAATTCCGTCCACGCAGGCACGTCGTTGTGAAAGTACAATTCGTCGATGCGCTTAATCGGCCCCACGTCGAGGAAGAAGCGATAGCCCCAGGGCGTGCCGTAGTCGAAGGCGGCTGTGCGTTCGGTCGTTGGTGCATCGCGGCGGCGCGCGTTGTTGGAGAGCCAGCCGAAGGCGTACATGAGGCGGAATGCGCCGTTGTGATGCCAGTCGTCGCCGATAAACATGTCCGACGGCGATGCCTGCGGCGAGGAGGCGATCAATGCCGGGTGCGCGTCGATCATGCCCATCACGGTTTGCCATCCGCCGTAAGAAATGCCCCATTGTCCGACACGGCCGTTGTGGTGGGGAATATTGGCGAGCAGCCACGCAATCGTGTCGAAGTTGTCCGTGCTTTCATCGACGCCGCCGGGATTGAGCGGCTTGATCACTTCGAATGCGCCTTCGGAGCGGAACTTTCCGCGCACGTCCTGGAACGCGAAGATGTAGCCGTCCTCGTCGAACTCCTGCGACGGGCCGAGCGGCGCACGGAATTCTTCGGGCTCGTAGGGCGCGATCGAATAGGGCGTGCGGTACAGCATGATCGGGTACGGGACGGAGTGATCTTTCGGCGCGTAGACGATCGTGTAAAGCTGCGTTCCGTCGCGCATGGGGACCATGTGCTCGGTTTTAGTGTAGTGCGCCTTCGCGTCGTATTCGGCAGCGACGGCGGGGAGCGCGAACGCCAGCGCGATGAAGAGGCCGGCGCGCGAGCGAAGAAAGGAGAAGGTCATGGCAGCCGTTTCGGTTGTGTCCATGCCGATTCGTGATCGCCTTCGGCGAAGGGATTATTCTGTAACTCGGTCGAGACGATTTTCGCGCGCACGTACAACTCGTCACCGGAATATTCGTAGACGGCGGGGTTGTCGTTTGTTTCCTTCAGCACCTGGCCGATGTCGTCGCTGTAGATGCGCGTTGCCCAGGGGATGGGTTGGCCCGCGGCGTCTTTGACGGGTTCGGAGGACGCGTCGAATTTTTTCGGCGTGCCGATGAATTGCGTCGTGTAAGTCACGCCCGGTTGGGCTTCGATGTGCACGGCGTAGCTCCCGTGATCAATGGCGACGCGTGTCAACGTCACGCCCGTGCTGCCGTAAAATTCGCCGCGCTTCATGGATTCGACGATTGCATTCGGCGTGAGTTCGTTCGCGAGGACCTGCACCCAGCCGCGTCCGCTGTTCACGTGGCCGACGCCAATTTCGAAGTACTCGTGCGAATCGTCCGTCGCCATGCCGTACATCGGACGGTCGCCGGGTTCCTGCATGCGCATGGCGAGAATGATGTCCCACAAGCGATCGGTCGAGGGCATGTGAAGTTTTTCGTCTCCCCAATTGCGCACGCCGGAATGGCCGTTGTAGACCTCGAAGAAGCGCTCGCCGCCGACGGCAATGATGTCTTCCGCGGTGACGCCTTCGTTCCAGTTCGGGTGGTTGAGATGCGCGAGTACGGGCACGCCCATCTCGCGGCCGTGCGCTTCGATGGCGTCGAAATTCTTGCGCAACAAGTCGCGCCGGGTTTCGCCTCTGGAAAGTTGTGCGGCGGGGATTACGCCGCGAATGTTGATCGCGTTCACGTGAACGACTTTGGAGGTAACTTCCTCGGCGGGGATCAGGATGAACTCGCTCGGCTTCTCGAAATGGGTCTGCAACTCCGTGAACGTCTTGAGGCGCATCTTGACGCGCGAGCCGTTCTCTTGAATTTGCACCCAGTCTTCGCCGAACTGTTCGCGGATGGCCTCGACGCGTTCCGGCGTCAGTCGATCGCCGGCTTGAACGGGAAACCAGACTTCCTTGTCCTGAAATACGTTGTGATCGGAGAGTGCGAGGAAGTCGTAGCCGTGCTCGACGTACCAGCTCACGACGACTTCCGGCGCGCCGTCGCCGTCGCTCCAGAGCGTGTGGGTGTGGGTGTTGCCTTTGTACCACTGTTTGCCGTCGCCAGCTTCGAGCGTTTGCGCGTGCGCCGCTCCAAGTAACAACGCGAACGAAACGGCAGAGATAAGTCGTTGTGATGGGCTCATGGAAATTGACTCCCGCGGATGGTGAAGATTGAAGCAGGATAGCGGGGAATTCGCGCCAGCACAATCGGGCAGTCAGGTGTGGCTGGAGTTGGCAGGCTTGAAGCCCACACTACAAGTGAGCATTTGTAGTGCAGGCTTCCAGCCTGCGGCGTCAGCGCGACTCCGTCCGGGTCCAGGCGCCGTCTGGCCGAAATACGATGTTCACTTCGTGCCGGGGATATTGCACTTCGAGCGAGGGGACGGCTGAATCCGCCCAACGATTGTCGAGCGTAAACGAATAGGTGACGCCTTCCGGGCCGAATTGCGCCTCGACGCCGGGGCGATAGACTAATCCCAGCGGGTCGCGCGCGAGTATGGGGATCGCTACGAGCCGTTCCGACCATGGCGGGTCGATCTGGAAGGTAACGCGCACGTCGACGCCGTCGCGTTCGGCGCGGATAGGGCCGCCCGACCACTCGGCGGTCGGGGTCGCGCCCAATTGCGCCTTTATTTCTTCCTGGTAATTGTTCCAACTGAGTTCGCTCGCGTCGGCGCGCTGGCGGAGTTCCTCTTCAGGAATTTCTTTGGAACAATGGACACTGAGAAGTGCTAAGAAAAATGCCGCGGCAAAGGAGGGTAACGGCCGCGTATGCATTACGTTCGACTACCGATCGCTTGTACGCCGATCGACAAACACCGCGCTTTTGCCTTCGGGCTTGGCTTTCTGGCGGACCTGCGCGAGAATTTCCAGCATTTTCTTCGCGCTCTTAAGCTGCCGCACCTGATTATGCGCGACGCCGATCGATAGCGCCATCAGAGGGAAACGGCCTTGTGCGCCACGCTTGTCGCGCGCGGTGATGTAGCCCGCGTCGGCCTCTTGCTGCGTGTACAGTTTGCGGACGTTCTGATCGAAGGATTCCATCAGGCCGTTGCAGAAACGCTCGTAGTCGTCATAGTTCGTCAGGACGACGAAGTGTTCGCCGCCCATGTGCGCGATAAAACTCTCGTAGATGCCTGCGTTGCGGGTCAGGCCGGTCAACAGGCGCGACATAAAATCGAGCGCCATGCGCGCGCCGTTATCCTTGCCGCGAGAGGCGACATAAGCTTTGAAGCCGACCATATCGATATAGCAGGCCGCGATTTTCACGTTGCGCGCGAGGCGGTGATTGATCTCGCGCTTCACCGCATCAGTCCCCGGCAGGTTCGTGATCGCGTCGCGGCGTTGCACTGCCTCGAGCAACGCGGCCAGGTGGTTCAACTTTTCCATCAACTTTTCGAGTTTGAACGGTTTGACGATGTAGTCGTCCGCGCCTTGCTCGAGACCGTGCAGGACTTCCGGTTCTTCGCCAAGGGCCGTCAGCAACAATATCCCGACGCGATACAGTTCGGGGTCGATACGAAACCGGCGGCAAATCTGATAGCCCGTCACGCCGGGAAGCATGATGTCGAGGATGGCGATTTCCGGCTTGACGCGCTTGGCCATTTCGAATGCGCCGTCGCCGGAATTGATGACGTGTACTTCGTGCCCCTCGGAGGCGAGCTTTGTTTTGACGAGCTCGGCCAAATCCACATCGTCATCGACTAGCAGTATTCGACTCATTGCCAATTGTCACCCGCCCCAATAACGACCAAACCGCAGATGCGACGCAGTATACCCAAGGTTGGAGTGGTTTAACCAAGCGCGGATCGGCATTTCGGATTGCGCGAGATCGTTGTGTCTGTTAGGATTCAATACAACGGTTGTACGTAGCCGCGAAGCGTACGCGAATAGAACGTACACGATTAAATCGAATCCCGCGGGTTCAAGGAATCCAATCCATGCGTCGCTGGGCGCTTCGTCTCACTTTTGCGCTTACCCTATTCGCGCTCCCGTTGGCTGTCACGGGCTGCGAAGAGGAAGAACCCGAAACGATAGTCGAGGAACCGCCGCCACCGACGCCACAAGAAATCGCCGCGCAGATCATGGCGGAAGCGCAGTTGTTGGCGCCTATTCCCCCGAAAGGGGCGACGCTGCCGCCGGGCGCGGGCCAGGCGTTCCTGAATCAGATGCGCGGCATCTACACGCTGCATCAGGCGACTCCCGAAGGCCAGGAAGCGCTCAAGGAAGTGGGGCGGAAAATCGACGAACGCTTGCAGGCAGTCGAGGCGAATGAACTGTGGGATTTCGTGTTGGTGTTGTGCGATGTTCATATGGTGTTCAATCCCGGGTCGACGCGTTTCGACCGCTCCCGCCAGAACGCTCAGGTGCAACTTCGCAAGCCCAAGATTACGCTGAAGGGGATCTACGGGGACGGCGGCCGCGTGACAGCAATGATGGACTTCTATATGCCGTTGACGCTCGAGACATTCAAGGAGGAAATGCGCCCCGGTGAAGAAAAACACGGCATGAAATTCATCAAGGTCATCGGAAACAACAGCGGCGTCGAGATGGAATATTTGGAGACCCGCGAGCGCTCCAAGGTAATGGTGCGGAATCCGGCCCGGTAACGTGGCCGCCCGCCTTGCGGCGAACGAATCAGTGACTACTACCGAATTCACGCAAACCCGAGCTACGCCCTTTAACAGCCTCACGCCTCGCCAATTCGCGGCCATTGCCATCCCGGCAATTCTTGTGTACGCGTGCCTGACGTACGCGAACACACTGTCGAACGAATTCGTGTGGGACGATGCGTCCTCCATCCTGCTTCACCAGCACGTGCAGGATCCGCAAAAGGTCGGTCAGCTTTTTCTCGAAGACCAACACGCGTTCGGCCGCGGACTAGGAACGTTCTATCGCCCGCTCCTGAGCGTCTCGTTCATGATCGATTTCGTGATCACGCGATGGGCGCAGGGAATTGACTCGGGCGCGACGGCGTCGGAACTGCAACGCGAGCTGAGTCCGTTCCTGTTTCATGTGACGAATCTTCTCTGGCACGTGGCCGCGACGGTCCTGTTGTTCGGCATTCTGGTCCGGTTTCGCGCGCCGCGTGAGGCATGCGCCATCGTTCCCTTGGTCTACGCGATACATCCACTTCAAACGGAAGCGGTAACGTATATCAGCGGCCGCGCCGATTCGATGGCCGCGGCGTTCGTGTTCGCGGCGCTCCTGTTCGCGACTGCGCGTTCGATGAAACCGGTCGTCGCCGTCACGTTGAGCCTTCTATGTTTCGCCGGCGGGCTTCTTTCGAAAGAGTCGGCGATGATCTACCCGGTGTTGTTGGTTGCCGCGGTCTTGTGCGTGCCGGACACCGACAGCGATCGATCCTCCCCGCGAGCCCGCTGGATTCCACTCGCCGGCGCCGTGCTCTTGCTCGCGATATATATTGGGCTGCGGGCGACGATTCTCGATTTCCCGTCGGATTCCACCGCGCCGACGACCGGGTTCGGCCAGCGCGTGGTCGAAACGCTGCAGGCGCTCACGCTGTATATCGGGCTGATCTTCGCGCCGCTGGGACTTCATATGGAACGTAGTCTCTCAGGCGACTCGCCGATTCTGGCGGTACCTGGCGCATTGTTCTTGATCGGGTCCGTGGGCCTCGCCGTTTGGGCGTATCGCAGGGATCGAAAGCGTCTCACCTTCGCTATCGCTTGGTTCATTGTGACGTGGCTGCCGATCTCCGGCATCTTTCCGTTAAATGCGCCGATGGCCGAACATTGGTTGTACGTTCCCCTGGCTGGGTTCGTCTGGGCGGTTGCCGAACTGATCGTGCCGTTCGTCCACCAGCGGCCGATTCCCGGCGCCATCGCGGCGACCGTGACAGCGGCGTGGACGATCGCGCTCGTCGCGATCTCCGTGGATCGCAACCGCGACTGGCGCGACAATGAATCCATCTTCACGGCGACGCTCTTCCATAACTCGGAATCGTTGCGGGTTCGTTATAACCTCGCCGTGACTTACGAAGATTTGACGGACAATGCCATCGGCGCGACGCGGGAATTCGAGCGATTCCTCCAAGACTACGGCACGCTCGAGACGGCCGATCCGGCGGGGTTCGCCTTCTATAAGCAAACAGCCCTCGAAGCGGATGTTTCGCTCGGGGGACTCTATTTCCAGCGCGGCCTCATCCGTCAGGCCGCCGACAGGTACGGGCACGCGCTGGAATCCGTAGGCGCGGAATCGCTCACACCGGAGGCCGCGGCACTCGCGGCGGAGGCCTCCCTCGGACTGGGTCGGTGTTTCCAGGCGGCCGGCCAACCCCAGGAGGCAGAACCCCACTTCGCGCGCGCTGTCCAGCTCCGGCCCGACATGGCGCCGTTGGTCGAGCAGATTCGTTCCGGACGTCCGTCGTGAACGCGATGATCGTCATCCGGGAGGGACGCGCTCCCGCGCGTCCAGGAATTCCGAGTCGACCCTGGACGCGCTCGAGCGCGTCCCTCCCGGGCGATTTGTTTTGCGTTGAGTTCGCGCTATAAGCACTTGATACGACTACAATTGACAGCCTCTGGCACCCATGCTAGAATGGCAGACGGAGTGGACCGCTCCCGCGCGTGCGAGGTCGTGCCATGCGTGCAAGCCAAGGCTTGCCCAGCCGATCCGCGCACTGTAAGGAAAGTACCGCGTAGTTGGAGGTGACTATACATGGCAAAAGATACCCGTGGGCCTGGTTTTGACGACGAGGATGATTTCGGCGCCCTGACCGGCGGAGGCGACAGCGGCCTTGGCAATTTGCCGCCGCTGAGCGACTTCGATTCCGGCGACGACACCGGCGACAGCAATCTTCCTCCGTTGGGTCGACTAGATAGCGATGGCGATGCCAACATCTCGACGCCGGGCGGGGACATCCCAGCACCCGGCTCGCTCAACATGGACACGCCGCGGCCGCTTTCGACCCCACCGACGCGACCCTCGACGCCGTTCACCCCGCCGACACCGGCTGACCCGGGCGGATTGATTACGCCCGAATTTAGCGACGCACCGGCTTTCGATACGCCGACATCCGACCTCGACACGCCGGAGCCATCGTCCGGATTCGGATTCCAGGACTTGGCGGCGGACAGTGACTTCTCGCCGGAGACGCCTGAAATCGGCCCCGGTCCCGATTCGGATATCGAGACGCCGATGTTCGATAGCGCGTTTGGCGGCGATACCGGTGAATTTGGCTCCGGCAGCCCGGGAGGATTCGCGACACCGAGCCCGACCCAGGCAATGGAAACGCCGATGTTCGATGCGAGCCCGAGCCCGGTCGGGGGGGGTGGCGCGTTCGGCTTCGACAACGATGCGTTCGGCGGCGCGCCGCGGACACCGCACACGCCGC
>JBGTJY010001133.1:0-3741 GCA_041744855.1 Candidatus Hydrogenedentales bacterium | reverse complement strand
CTCGCCCGTGACGCTTACGGATTGCGCGTCCTTCCGCGCGATTTCACGCCACGCCCCCCCACGGAGGGTTAGCGTAATTGGTAACGCACCGGTCTTGAAAACCGGCGACTTCGGTCTTGGAGGTTCGAGTCCTCTACCCTCCGCCATTCAAAAACCGCTCCTATCCGGATTTGCACGGCTAGTCCAAGAAACGGGAACTGGCATTGGAAACTACGGCGAGTCTCAGGGTGCCGAGGTGAACTAGAAACCTACTACGACCGTCGATGCAACTATGGAACCGTCTACTTGCGCGGTTCCCGCGACATCGACGGCTGCCCCCACGGTGAGGTCAGCCTCCGTCGCGGCGGACATATCCGTGTGCGAGAGCGCCGCCGCGCCATACTCTACGGTCACTTGTTGTCCGTCGCTATCGGCAATTTCCATAACCAAACTATCGTTCTCTGCGTTGACGGAAACGATGGTGCCTAGAGCGACCACCGCCGCATCGCTGACCGTAAATTCGACGTCGATTTGCGGCGTAAAGACGAAGCCGCCGTTGCCGGTTTGAACGAGATGCACGTCGCTGAGGTCGATAATCAGCAGCGAGTCTTGTCCCTCAGGGAGTTCCAAGTCTTCATTGATGAAGAGACGACCATTCGCCGTCGAATGAACGTCGGTAATCACTTGGTCCGGATTTTCCTTGAGGATCAATTCCGGATTAGAAATGGTCAAGCGCGTCTGCGTGTAGGTGCCCGCTGGAATCTCAACCGAGGAGAGCACTTCTGAAAGTTCGGTGAGGTCGAGTAAATTCACGCGAAGCTCTCCTTCGAAGATGATCTCGTGACTCTCAGGAACATTCTGTTTGACAAGTTCGCCTTCGCCCTCGCCCTCGCCTTCGCCTTCAGAACCTTCCTCTCCTTGCGGCACCAATACGATCTGCTCGACGGTGATCATGAAACTTTCCATCTCGTCGAGTGAAACCGTATTCTCGCCCTTTGCCTGCGAGCCGCTTGCGGTCAACAATGTCGTCACTTTCGCAGTGCCGTTATTGCTTGGGCAGCCGGCCATCGCTATGGCCAGAAATATTACGACAACCGAAGCGATGGCGAACCGATATTTTTCGAGTTTGCTCATAACCAGGAACTTCCTCCTCTTTTTCGCGACGGAATGCGCGATGCAAAGTTGCCCTAGAGTTTTTTGTATCACGGGAATTTATTGAATCGGCAAGTCGTTTCGACGAGCGAGCTACAAACAGTTCTATCTAAAGGACTTGAGAAACCGTTTGCTTAGTTGACTGGAATAAATCTGACGGTTTTTCGCCAGGTGCTAACGCAGCTGGAACGTCGGACTCTGAGGCGTGACCACGAACGCAACCCGCGCGTCGTGGTGCTCAGTGGGCAATTCCTCCACGACCTGCCAATCGTAGGCGAGCCCAATTGACACCCCGCGCCATTCGCTCAGAAACCGGTCGAAATGCCCGCCGCCGTATCCGAGCCGATCGCCGTCTCGCGTAAAGGCTAATCCTGGCACGAGCACTACTCCGTCATGCGGGACTGAAATCTCTCGGCGATCGAGTCGCGGCTCCTGCACACCGAATCGCCCCGCCGCGAGGTCGCTCATCGCGCACAATCGCGACCATTGCATGCGATTGTCCTCGTCCACGATAGGCACGAATATCTCGCGCCCGCCCCGCAACGCTCGCTCAATCAGTGGTCTGGTCTGAATCTCATTCCCCTTTTCGACGTAACTCAACAGAACGCGCGCGCCGGCGAAAACCTCCGATCGCTCGAGTATCCGATGGATTGCTGCGCTCGCTGTCGCGGCTTCCAACGCACTCAACGCATTCCGCCGCGCTCGCATCGTTTTCCGCAAAGCTGCCTTGTTGACCATAGCGTGTTTTAACATCGTCGCTCCGATCGGGGCAACGCAGGCTGACCGCCTTCGATCCGATTCGATACTATGTCGAGACACCCAACCCAGGGACACCTCCATGAAATATTGCGTGCATTTGCTGCTCTTTTCCTTCGCCGTTTCGGCCGCCGCGCAAGATCATCGCGAATCACGCGTGGGGGACGATGCCGCGCCCGCCACCCTTGCCGTGGTGAATGCGCAAATCGTCACGATGGACGCCCGCACTCCGCGCGCCGAGGCGATGGCCGTCGAGGGCGAGTGGATCGTCGCCGTGGGGACCATGGCCGAGGTGCAACCGTTCATTGCAAATTCGACGCGCGTCATCGATGCCAACGGTCGCCTCGTCGTGCCCGGCTTCAACGATTCGCACACGCATTTCGCCGGCGGCGCGAGTCGGCTCCGCGAGCTCGACCTCTACGGCGTCAATCGTATCGAGGAGGTGAAACGCCTCGTCGCGGATCGCGCCGCGCAAGCGAAGCCCGGGGAATGGATCACCGGCTCCGGCTACGACCACACGCTTTGGGGCGCGGCCTGGCCCACCCGTTTCGATCTGGACGCCGCCGCGCCGAACAATCCCGTCGTCCTACGTCGCGCGAGCGGACACTCGATTTGGGTCAATTCGCTCGCCATCGAACGCTCGAATGTCACGAAGTCGACGCCGGCCCCCGCCGGTGGAGAGATTCAAACGAATCCCGACACAGGCGAGTTGACGGGAATCTTTCTCGAGTCCGCCGCGGGACTCATTCGCGTCGAAGAGCCGAAACTCACGCAGGCCGAATCACGCCAGCGACGCAAGGAGGATCTCCTGCGCGGCCTCGAATACGCCGCATCGCTCGGCGTTACGACGGTGCAAACGAGCAGCAGCATCGATGAAATGAAACTGGTTCGCGAGCTGCGCGATGAAGGCAAGCTCACGCTCCGTTGGACGGGTTGGTTGCCGCTCGCTCAGGCACGCAAACTCGCCGCGCAAGGGATCCGCACGGGTCAAGGCGATCACTGGGTCCGCGTCGGTTTCCTCAAAGGCTATATCGACGGCACGCTCGGCGACGGCACCGCGGCGATGTTCGCGCCGTTCAGCGATCGCGAGGATTTCCACGGCCTGCCGCGAATGACGCAGGAAGAAGTCACCGGCGCCGTTCTGTTCGCGGACCGCAACGGTTTCCAGATCGGCATCCACGCGATCGGCGACAAGGGCGTGCACATGGTGCTCAACGCATTCGAGCGTGCCGCGCTGCAGAACGGCATACGCGACCCGCGACATCGGATCGAGCACGCGCAACTCATCGCGCCCGACGACATTCGCCGCTTCGGTCACCTCGGCGTGATTCCCAGCATGCAACAAACCCATTGCACGACCGACATGCGATTCGCCGAGACTCGCGTCGGTTACGACCGCTGCAAGACGGCCTATGCGTGGCGAAGCCTGCTCGACGCCGGCGCGGTGCTCGCATTCGGTACGGATTGGCCGGTCGAGCCGCTCGATCCCATGCGCGGCGTCTTCAGCAGCGTCACGCGCACCAACATCCAAGCGATGGAACCCGAGACCGGCTGGTTCCCGGAGCAGAAGCTCTCGGTTTGGGAGAGCATCTACTACTACACGTACGGCAGCGCGTACGGCGAACACCTCGAAAACGTCAAAGGCTCGCTAGCCCCCGGCCGTCTCGCCGATTTCGTAATCCTTGAAAACGATCTCTTTCGCATCCTGCCCGAGGAAATCCTAAACACGCAAGTCGACCTCACAGTTGTCGGCGGCCAAATCGTCCACGAAGCAAAAGACAAATAGGCATTCTTGTGTAGCGCTGCTTTTTAAGCGGCGCGTAGTAATCGTCGGCTACATCAGCGAATCGCGCC
>JBGTJY010001132.1:0-2952 GCA_041744855.1 Candidatus Hydrogenedentales bacterium | reverse complement strand
TGGCTGGCTGGACGCTCTGCTGACGAAGACGCGTGTCAGGGAGTGGCACCCACCTGCGGACACGCGACTCCGCCAAGGCAAAACTTAGCTCATCCCGACTACGCCGAGAATCCAGTAGAGGAACAGAAAGAGCAAAATCGTTCCGATGATGCCTCCGCCCCATTTCCATGCGCCCACTCCCGCGAGACCGCCTCTCAACAAACCCATGATCGTATCCTCCTTTGCGCGTCGCAACGGCGATGCGATGGCCGTTGCGCAGCGATGTACTGGCCGTTGCGCGTCGTTGCAACTAACCAAGATTCAGGAAACGTTAGAGCAATTTTTCTGCCAACGGAAACCTGACGCGAATCGGCACGTTTCCCGGTTTTGGCGCGCAAAATGCATTCGCGAAAGCACCAAGCAGGCGTTATAATTCGATAGGACCCCGGGGGATGAGAGCGGGTCGCGTTACTTTTTTATCCAGCAGGATGGGTCTATTGTGGCCAGGCTCATCTATCGTCAAGGGTCGTTTTCGGAAGGAGCATTGATTTGCCGTGAGCATTACCACGTCTCTCGGATTGGAGGCCGCCGGCATCACCGACTGGGCGGACCTGTACCGCAATCCCTCGTACGAGGAACTCTTCGAACATGAGACCGACCCCGCGCTAGAAGGACTCGAACGCGGCGTGGTGACCAGCCTCGGGGCGGTCGCGGTCGATACCGGAAAATTCACGGGGCGCTCGCCGAAGGCGAAGTACTTCGTCGATGAAGACGTCTCGCGCGGAAACATCTGGTGGGCCGGCCCTGATCGGCGCGGCTCGGACAACAAGCCGATCACCGACGCGATTTGGAAAAAGCTCCTAGGCATCGCTCAAGACCAACTGAACGGCAAAAAGCTCTATGTCATCGACGCGTACGCGGGCGCGAATCCGGATACACGGCTGAAGGTGCGCGTGATCTGCGAGGTCGCCTGGCAGGCGCACTTCTGCAAGAACATGTTCATTCGTCCGACGGAGGATGAGTTGAGAGACTTCGTTCCGGACTGGACGATCCTCAACGCGTCCAAGGCGTCGAATCCCGATTGGGAAGAGGACAAGCTCAGCGGGCCCGAGTTCATCGCGTTCAACGTGAAGGAAGGCATGACGGTCATCGGCGGCACGTGGTACGGCGGCGAAATGAAGAAGGGCATCTTCACGATGATGAACTACTTCCTGCCGCTACGGGGCGTCGGTGCGTTTCACTGTTCGGCGAACGAAGGCAAGAAAGGCGACACCGCGCTTTTCTTCGGGCTTTCCGGCACGGGCAAGACGACGCTGTCGACGGACCCGCATCGCGCGTTGATAGGCGACGACGAGCACGGCTGGGACGACAAGGGCGTCTTCAATTTCGAAGGCGGATGCTACGCGAAGTGCATCAATCTCTCGCGCGAGCAGGAACCGGAAATTTACTCAGCGATCCGGCGAGACGCGTTGCTCGAGAACGTCGTGTACGATGCGAAAGGCGTCGTGGATTTCAACAGCACGAAGAAGACCGAGAACACGCGCGTCTCGTACCCGCTGTATCACATCGAGAACATCGTGCGGCCGATTTCGCGCGGCGGACATCCGAAGCACATCATCTTTTTGACCTGCGACGCGTTCGGCGTGTTGCCGCCGGTAGCACGGTTGACGCGCGACCAGGCGATGTACTTGTACCTCTGCGGCTATACCGCGAAAGTGGCTGGCACCGAAGTCGGCGTCACCGAACCGAAGGCGGCGTTCTCCTCGTGCTTCGGCGCGCCCTTCCTCTTGCTGCACCCCACGAAGTACGCCGATGTGCTCGGCAAGAAAATCGACGAGCATGGTTCGCGCGCGTATCTCGTCAACACCGGGTGGACCGGCGGGCCCTACGGCGTCGGCAAGCGAATGTCCATCAAAATCACGCGGACCATCCTCGACCGGATTTTCGACGGCACGCTGCTCAATGCGCCGTGTGAGCCGATGCCCCTTTTCGGCCTGGATGTCCCCACGGCGATCCCCGGCATTGACCCGGAAATCTTGAACCCGCGGGACACGTGGCGCGACCCGGCGGCCTATGACGCGGCATTGCAGAAACTCGCGGCGATGTTCGTCGAGAGTTTCAAGACGTATACCGACACGCCAAATGGCAAGGCGCTCGAGGCCGTGGGTCCCAAGATTTAAGTATCCGAAAAGGGAGATTGCCACGGTCGCGCGCTTGTTTTGGTTAGTACGGCTTTAAGGCGCGCGGCCTCGCAATGACGGGTGAGGAAGTGAAGGAATTGTTGACAAACCGGCTTGTGTCGGCGATACTGGAGCCGGGGCCGTAGACCGACGGAGCGAAAGAGGAGTACACCAAGGCATGAAACACATTCACACCGTAACGGTTAAGGCAGAGCTGCCGATCCTGGCGCAGCAGTCCGCTTTGGAAATCAAGACGGAAGCGTTTCTCGATCTCATGGAGCTCGGCATCAACAAGTTCCCGAGCCCGAACTTCCCGCGCGTCCCACCAATCGGGGGCGCGTGATTGCAGTGTCGCATAGGTGAATTGCATTCTCAATTGAACACAGATTTGTGAGGGTGAGCGGTATGAACCTGAAAAAAATGCAACACTGCCGGCCGCTAAGCCAAAAGCGGGAATTGCCGGCACATGCCCAGGATCCGCGAAGCGCGCTGGAAATTAAAAAGAGCGCGTTGATCGAAGCGGGGATTATCGTCCGGAACGCCCAACGCGCGAAGCCCTGGTTCTTTTAGACTGAAAGTCGACAGAACGTCTCTCTCCGATGGGACCGGCTTCGGCCGGTCCCATCTTGTTTTGCGCGACAGGGGACGACCGATCTCGTCATTCCTGCGCAGGCAGCCTTCCAAAAAGTCAGCAAGGCGGTAATTTGTAGCGCTGCTTTTCAAGCGGCGCGTGGTATCGTCGGCCTCATCAACGAATCGCGCCGCTTAAAAAGCAGCGCTACCAATGAACGCG
>JBGTJY010001131.1:0-1936 GCA_041744855.1 Candidatus Hydrogenedentales bacterium | reverse complement strand
CGCTGGAGCGCCTCGGCCGCGAGCTGGGCATCGCCGGACGGGTGTTGTTTGCGGGGCATGAGGAGGGAGCCGGACTCTTCGCGTGGTATCGTATCGCTTCGGTGCTGATCCTGGCCAGCACTCACGAGCCCTATGGGGCGGTCATCAACGAGGCACTGGTTTGCGGGGTGCCGGTGCTTTGTTCCAAACGCGCGGGCGCTGGCGTCCTGGTTCGCGAAGGTATCAACGGTCATGGGATCTCTCCTACGGAACGCGGCGATGTGGCGAGCAAGCTCGGGCAAATCAAGGCGCGCCTGGTACCGGCGGAGGCGGCGGTGGCTGGCGAGCGGCCCAACCTGATGCCGATTTCGTTCGAAGACGATGTCGCTGGCTTTCTGGCGGCGGTCGCATGCGCGGCTCGTCGAAGGACTGGACAGATCAGCGCATGCGAGGGCTCGCTCAGATGAGAACCGCGATTCCGAGTGGGGAAAATCGCTGCGCGATTCGATGAGACCCGCCTGCCCGAAGATTCTCGTCGTTCTTCAGACGCCTCCGCCAGTCCATGGTTCGACGGTGGTCGGGTCATGGATCGTTGCGAGCGATGTGCTGCGCGAGTCCTTCGAATGCCGCCATGTGAACACGACGACCTCGCGGGCGATGGACGAAATCGGGAAGGGCGGGCTGGCAAAGGCGTGGCGTTACGGCTGCGTCGTGGCAGAAACAGTGCGCCTGCTAGCCGGCACCCGCTTCGATCTGTGCTATTTTGCTCTTACGGCCAAAGGAGTGGCTTTCTACAAGGATGCCGTGCTGGTGGCGCTCGTCTCGTTGTTTCGCCTACCGGTGGTCTTTCACCTGCACAGTAAGGGAATCGCAACACGTGGAAACCGCGCTCTCGACCGCATGCTTTACCGAATGGTGTTTGGAAAGGCGTCGGCGATTCTTCTTTCGCCTCTGCTCTATCCGGACTTGGGGGATTACCTGCCCCCATCGCGAGTTTTCTACTGCCCGAACGGAATTCCATGGAGCGAGCGGAAAGTCCGCGTTGCGCGAGCCGGTCGGCCGCCAGAGATACTCTTCCTCTCGAACATGATGGAGGAGAAAGGCGTTTTTGTTTTGCTCGAAGCGTGTCGGTTGCTCGCGGAGGAGGGCGTCGATTTCAGATGCCGGTTCGTCGGGGCATGGACCGACGTCCGCGAGGCCGCGTTCGCGCAGCGTGTCTGCGATTACGGATTATCGGGTCATATTCGACAGCAAGGCAGCGCGTTCGGCGACGACAAGGAATCGTGTTTCGAAGAGGCCGACGTTTTTGCATTTCCCACCTATTATCACAACGAGGCGTTTCCGCTCGTGTTGATCGAGGCGATGAAACATTCGCTGCCCGTGGTCTCCACATCTGAAGGCGGAATTCCCGACCTCGTGGTCGACGGCTCTACCGGGCTCGTTTGCCCGACACGCGATTCCGGGGCTTTGGCGAGGGCGCTAAAGACGCTTTTGCTGGACGACGAACTTTGCCGGAGGATGGGAGCGGCCGGCCGCGAAAGATTCGAGGAAAGATTTACCCTTCGTCATTTTGAAAACCGCCTCGGTGGCATTTTGCGTGGATTGACGACAGGTCCAGGAAATGCCGAAGCCGTCGTCGCGAGCGGACTGCGAGGGTCGCGCACCGTCGACCGTCCAGCATGACGCCTCCGGAGACCATGCCCATGGTTGCGTCGGAGCCGTCTGAAAACGGCCGCGGCAGGCCCGAATCCCCAACGGGCTTCCGGGATCCCCAACGTACGATCCGGTCGCTCGTAGTCACGCGTTGGGCACCGGAGAACCCCAGGGGAGGCTCCGCTCTGCGACTGTTCCAGAACCTTCAGGGCCTCGCCGCTCTGGGGCCGGTCGATGTCCTCTCGATTGGACCCGGTGAGGGCTGCGGGTACCGCGGGCCGGCCCGGGAGTGGAGGCATTTCGA
>JBGTJY010001130.1:0-6846 GCA_041744855.1 Candidatus Hydrogenedentales bacterium | reverse complement strand
GGCGCGAATTCAGTTCGCCCAACGCAGTCATCAACGGGCCCAAGGTGATGATCATCAACGAATACGCGGGCTCAGGCGGCGATTTCCTGCCGTATGCCTTTCGCGAGCGAAAGCTCGGCACGCTCGTGGGGAAACGCACATGGGGCGGGCTTATCGGTGTGTACGACTATCCCATCCTGATGGACGGCGGTATGGTCACCGCGCCGCGGCTTGCGTTCTATTATCCCAACGGCGAATGGGGCATCGAGAATGTCGGCGTGCCGCCGGACATTGAAGTCGAGCAGACGCCGGCTGCATTCGCCGCGGGAGGCGATCCGCAACTTGAGGCTGCGGTGACGGAATGTTTGCGATTGCTCGAACTGAACCCACCGAAGTTCACGCCACGGCCAGCGCCGATCGATCGGACGTGGAAGGACTGAGCGCCAGACTATCGACGAAAAAAGCGCACCACTTGAAATCGGTTAATCCGAAGAAGGACTCAGTTCATTTCGAGCGGTGTAAGCTCGATCGATTCTATTCGATGCGCAATTTCTCCGAGTTCGCTCATCGACAGCGACTCGCTCTCGATTTCGATACCATCGGTTAGTTCACACACCGCCGTGTAAAACTCGATCTCGTTCTCATTCCATTCGTGTGCGTCGGCAGGCTGATAAATAGCCACGGCATGACCGTCGCGGAGCTCCGACGCGATGTCCTCGAAGTAAACCTCGACGAGTTCGCGCAGTTGCTCGAAAGCTGCATTGCGCGTGGTCCCGATACCCAAGATGTCGAATTGCAACGCGCGGCAATGCCATTCGTCGTCCACGATCCGAAAGGAAACAAACACGGGATCGCGCAAGACGACTCGGGAAATGTCACGTAGTAACGCCAACTTCGGATCTCCACATCGGAACTATCAGAGTATCCCGCTCCGCCTGAAAAACCAAATCAGTCCAGCCACCATCATGCCCATGAACGCCGCGAGCACCCAGAAGCCGTACGACACGTGGGTGCCGGGCATGACGTCGAAGTTCATTCCGAAAATGCCGGTGAGAAAGCTGAGCGGCAGCATCATCGTGGCGATGACGCTCATCAGTTTCATGACCTCGTTCATGCGGTGCGAGATGTGGGACATGTAGGAATCCATCAAGCCACTCGCCAATTCGCGATAGGACTCGATGCTGTCCGAGATACGCATCACTTGGTCGAGCACGTCGCGCAGGAGCGTTCGGGTCTCGGGCGAGATTTGCGGCAGGTTTCCGTATACCAATTCGCGGAGCGCGTCCCGTTTCGCGCCGACCGATCGGCGCAACAACGCCAGGCGGCGCTTCTCGGTGAATATCTGCTCTTGCACGGGCCGTGGGCGGTCCGCGAAAACGATCGTCTCAATTTCGTCGAGCTGCGTTTCGACGTCGTCCATGATGTCGAGGTAGCGATTGACGACGCCGTCGAGCAGGAGGTAATAGAGATAGTCCGTGCCGCGCGCGAGCGGCGAGGGCTTGCGCGACATCAGCGTGATCGCATTGCGAATCGTCTTCAACGGTTTGCGGTGAGCTGAAACCACGAACCGATCGGTGAGGAAGATATTGAGATTGATCATGTCAAGCTCGTCCTCGCCGGGGTTGAGGTTAATGGCGCCGAAGACGGTGAACAGCACGTCGCCGTAGGCTTCCTGTTTCGGGCGCACGTCGTTGCTGCGCAGGTCGATCAACGCCAGCTCGTGAAAGCCGAACGTGCTGCTAAGCCACTTCGCGTCGCTCTCTTCGGGCGCGACGACGTCGAGCCAAATGCGCGCGCCTTCCGACAAGTATCGCGTGGCTTCGTCCCGCCGGATTTCGATCGCGGTTTGTTCGCCTTTGCGGAGCGCGAAGCACTGCCAAGAGGTCCCCGCGAAAGTCGAATCGGGCGCGAGCGTAGTTCGAGTGGAGACCATGACGCGACTACTCTTGCCCGCCTTCCTCGGTGACCTGTTCTTCCTTCGCCTCGGCCACGGCGCGGGCGACGGCGCTGACCTTCGCGCCCTCTTGCGGCGTCATCACTTTGACGCCTTGCGTGTTGCGGCCGATCGCGCGCATGTCTTTGACGGCGGTGCGAATCACGATGCCATCGGTCGCGACGACGACGATTTCATCGCGGTCATCGACGGTCAACATGCCGATGACGTTTCCATTGCGCTCGGAAGTCTTGATATTGATGATGCCGCTGCCGCCGCGGTGTTGAAGCCGGTATTCGCCGACTTTTGTGCGTTTGCCGTATCCGTTCTCGGTGACGCTGAGCACCGTCATTTCGTCGTGCGCGAGCGACACGCCAATGACGTAGTCGCCTGTGTCGAGCTTGATGCCCTTGACGCCGCGCGCATTGCGCCCCATCGGCCGCACGTCTTTCTCGGGAAAGCGGATCGCCATGCCTTGATGCGTCGCGATGAGAATGTTGTCTTCGCCGGAGGTGATCATCGCCTCAATAAGTTCGTCACCTTTGTCGAGGTCGACGGCGATGATGCCGGCGTTACGCGGATTGCCGAAAAGTTTCAGCGGGGTTTTTTTCACGACACCCTGCTTCGTGACCATTAGGACGAATTTGTTTTCCTCTTTGAGGTCGCGTACGGGCAGGAACGCGGTCACGTGTTCGTCGTTTTGCAAATTGAGCAGATTCACGATGGCGCGGCCTCGCGCGGTGCGGCTCGCCTTAGGCAGCTCGTGCACTTTGCGCCAGTGCAGGCGGCCGCGATTCGTGAAGAAGAGCATGTATTGGTGCGTGGTCGCGATGAAGAGGTCTTTCACGAAATCTTCGTCTTTCGTATCCATCCCTGCCACGCCCCGGCCGCCGCGCCGTTGTTGGCGATACGTGCTGACCGGCAGGCGTTTGATGTAGCCGAGATTCGAGACGGTGACGACCATCGCCTCATCGGCGATGAGGTCCTCGACCGAGAACTCGCCCGCGTCTCCGAGCAATTCGGTGCGCCGCGCGTCGCCGAATTTCTCTTTGAGTTCCTCGGTTTCCCTGGTCACTTCGCGCAAGATATTCCTGCGGCTCGAGAGGATCATGCGCAAGCGCTCGATCTCTTTCAGCAGCTCCTCGTATTCCTTGTCCAGCTCTTCGCGTTCGAGTCCGGTCAACCTGCGCAATCGCATCGCGAGGATCGCATTGGCCTGCGCATCGGAAAGGCCGAACCGTTCCATTAGTCGATCTCGCGCGACATCCACATCGGCGGCGGCGCGGATAATCGCGATCACTTCGTCGATATTGTCGATCGCGATCTTGAGGCCTTCGAGGATGTGCGCGCGCGCTTCGGCTTGATTGAGGTCGAACTGCGTCCGCCGCTCGACGATGATGACGCGGTGTTCGACGTAGTGTTGGACGAGCTCGCGCAGCGACAACACTTTCGGCATGTTGTTCACGAGCGCGAGCATGATGATGCTGGACGTGTCTTGTAGCTGCGTGTGCTTGTAGAGCTGATTCAGGATGACTTCGGGTTCGTCGCCTTTGCGCACCTCGATGACGATCCGCATGCCGTCTTTGTCGGACTCATCGCGCAGGTCGGTGATGCCCTCGACGGTCTTCTCGCGGACCAGCGCCGCGATATTCTCGAGCAGCCGCGACTTGTTCACCTGGTACGGAATCTCGGTGATGATGATCGAGTCTTTGCCCGTCTTCGGATTCGCCTCGACCGCCGCACGCGCGCGGATTTGCACGCGGCCCCGGCCCGTCTCGTAGGCCTGCAATAGGCCTTCTGTGCCGTAGAGGATACCGCCGGTCGGGAAGTCCGGACCTTTCACGAAGCGCATCAGCTCGCGGCTCGATGCGTCCGGATTTTCGATGAGGTGCAGGATCGCGTTGCACTCTTCGGTGAGATTGTGCGGCGGACAACGCGTCGCCCTACCGACCGCGATGCCGTACGAGCCGTTGACCAGCAAGTTCGGCATGGCGCCCGGCAGAATCATCGGCTCTTGCAAGCGGCCGTCGAAATTGGGCTGCATATCGACGGTGTTTTTATCGAGGTCCGCCATCATGAGCGCGGCGATCGGCATCATGCGCGCCTCGGTATACCGGTACGCCGCGGGACTGTCACCGTCGACCGAACCGAAGTTGCCTTGGCCCTGCACGAGCGGGTAGCGCATGTTCCACTCTTGCGCCATGCGAACGAGCGCCTCGTACACCGGCGCGTCGCCGTGCGGATGATAATTACCGAGCGCATCGCCGACGACGCTGGCGCATTTGCGGTAGGGCCGGTTCGGTTGCAGGCCGAGTTGCTGCATGACGTAAAGAATGCGGCGATGAACCGGCTTCAGCCCATCGCGCACATCGGGCAACGCGCGGCTGACGATCACGCTCATGGAGTAGTCCATGAACGAGGACCGCATTTCGGTATCGATCTCGATCGGTACGATGTTGTCTCTATCGGTGTACATGAAACCCTTCCATTTTGTTAACAGTCGAGCGCGTCTGCCATTCTGTCATTCTGAGCGGAGCGAAGAATCTCTCTAGCCCGAAGTCTTGAGATTCTTCGCTCCGCTCAGAATGACAAGAACTGTAGGTTCCGCGTGAACTGGTTACACGTCAAGATTGCGCACGTCCGCCGCGTGTTTTTCGATGAAAATCTTGCGTGGCTCGACCTGATCCCCCATCAGCATTTCGAAGGTATCGCTCGCGAGCGACATGTCTTCGACGACGACTTTCAGAATGGTCCGCTTTTCCGGGTCCATCGTCGTTTCTTTGAGTTCGTCGGCGTTCATTTCGCCCAGACCCTTGTAGCGCTGAATCGAAACGCCTTTCTGGCCTGCCGTGAACAAGTGGTCGTGTAGCGCCATGACGTCTTCGGTCTCGAAGGCGACTTCGCCTTGGTCGCCGTAGACTTTGAATGGCGGCCTGCCGACGGTCTCGAATGGGTCGTTGTGCCCGCGAAGCACACTAAATTCGTGGCTGCGAAGAAACGTGATATCGACCTGATCGGCGCGGCGGATAATGCGAGATCGGCCGTTGCCGTTCTCGCTGCCGTTTTCCTCTCCTTCGGCGAGCTCCAACTGTTCCGGTTCGGTGTCAACCACTTCAATGTCGCCGAAGATCTGGGCGCGCTCAGCCGGCGTGATGATTTCCGGCCGCTGTATTTTTTCCGCGGGCAGCGCGAGAGCTTTGTCGACCATCTCTTTGGTCACGCCGTACACGCGGAACAAGCGCGTGAGAATGCGATCGTGTTCGCGCCGCATGCCGAACGCGCGCATGAGGTTCTTGAGCGCGATGGACTGTTCCTTGCCGGTTCCGTTCGTTGACGTGACCTTCGCGGAATCGAGCGCCAACTCGAGCACGTATTTTTCGCGCTCTTCCTCGGTGCTCATGTAGCGAATTTTTTTGCCTTTGCGAATGCCGTAGAGCGGCGGCTGGGCAATGTAGAGGTAGCCGTGCTGAATCAGCTCTGGCATCTGGCGGAAAAAGAACGTCAGCAACAACGTGCGAATGTGCGCGCCGTCCACGTCGGCATCGGTCATGATGATCACTTTGTGGTAGCGCAGGTTTTCGACTTTGACGTCGTCCTTGCCGAATCCCATCCCGAGCGCAGTGATCAGCGCGCGGATTTCGTTGTTGTTGAGCATCTTGTCGATGCGGGACTTTTCGACGTTCAGGATTTTTCCGCGAATCGGCAGGATAGCCTGGAATCGCCGGTCGCGGCCCTGCTTCGCGGAGCCGCCCGCGCTGTCGCCCTCGACGATGAACAATTCGCAGAGGCCGGGGTCCTTCTCGGAGCAATCCGCGAGTTTGCCGGGGAGCGAGGAAAAGCCGTCGAGTAGGCCCTTGCGCCGCGTCAGGTCCCGCGCCTTGCGTGCGGCTTCGCGGGCGCGCGCGGCCTCGATGGTTTTGTTGATGACGCGATTAGCGATCTGCGGGTTTTCTTCGAAGAAACTCATCAGCCCGTCGTAGACCATCGAGTTCACGATGCCCTGCACTTCGCTGTTCCCGAGCTTCATCTTGGTCTGGCCTTCGAACTGCGGCGACTTGATGCGCACGGAGATGATTGCGGTCAGGCCTTCGCGCGCGTCGTCACCGGTAATCGCCGGCGCGTCTTTTTTGAGCAGGTTATTCTTCTTCGCGTATTCGTTCAGGCTTTTCGTCAGGCCGGATTTGAAACCGCTGAGGTGCGTGCCGCCTTCGTGCGTATTGATGTTGTTCGCGAAACACGAAATCGCCTCGGCATATGACGTCGTATATTGAAGCGCGACCTCGCATTCCACGTCGTCTTTGATCGATTCAAAATAGATCGGCTTGCGATTCAGGTCTTCGCGGTTGCGATTCAAATACTGCACATACTCGACGATGCCGCCCTTGTATTGCAGAATCTCCGCTTCGGCCTCCGTGCGTTCGTCCTCGAAAACGATTCGGATGCCCTTGTTCAAGAAGGCGAGTTCGCGCAGACGATTGAGCAGCGTCTCGGAGTTGTACGTCGTCTCCTCGAAAATTTCGGGGTCCGGGCGAAACGTGACGCGTGTGCCGGTCGACTTCGCGGGCTGACGCCGCTCGATCGGTCCGTCCGGTTTGCCGCGTTTGAACGACATGAAATGGACGTAGCCGTCGCGCTTGACCTCGACCTCGCACCACTCGGAGAGCGCGTTGACGCACGACACGCCGACGCCGTGCAGACCGCCGGAAACTTTGTAGGCCTGGTTGTCAAATTTGCCGCCCGCGTGCAGAATCGTCATCACGACTTCGACGGTAGACATCCGGCGGAGCTTCGGGTCCTTGGCGTTCTTGAATTGTTCGACGGGAATCCCGCGGCCATCGTCGGCAACGGACACGCTGTTGTCGATGTGGACGGTGACGCTGACCTTGGTGCAATGTCCCGCGAGGGCCTCGTCGATGCTGTTGTCGACGACCTCG
>JBGTJY010001129.1:0-2486 GCA_041744855.1 Candidatus Hydrogenedentales bacterium | reverse complement strand
GAAACGCGCGGGTGCTGCGCCGGCGATCGTGGGGACGTGGGACCTGACGAGCGAGTCGCAACTCGGCACCTTGAAGCGCACGCTCATCGTGAATCCGGATCTGAGCGGCACGTACAAGACCGATGTGGCGGAATTCCCCATCAGCGATTTGAAGCAGGATGGCGGCAACGTGGGCTTCAACGTGACGGTCGATGTGCAGGGCCAGCAGTTGCCGTTGACATTCGCGGGCACGATCGATGGCTTGGCGTTGAAAGGCGAGTTTAAGAGCGAGGCCGGCAATGCGACGGTCATCGCGACCAAAGTGGGCGGAGCGGCTACTGCCGGCGGCGAGGGCGACTTGCGCGCGATGGTGGAAAAATTCGTCGGCGAGTTGAAAGCACAAAACATTGACGCCATGATGGCCTACTACGCTGAGGACTTTAAGTACGACCAAGGCGGCGGCAAAGCGGAACTCGCGCAATTCCTGAACGACGCGAAGGACCAGGGCATGCTCGCGGATATCGGCGCGAAGCTGGAAAATTTGAAAATCGCGATCGACGGGACGAAGGCGAAAGTTCAGAACGTGGAATTGGAAGGCGCATTCGGCGTGCTGACGGTCGAACTCGATGTCGAACAACGCGACGGCGCGTGGCTGATTGTGTATCAGACGCAGTACTGAAGATTGGCTTGGTAGGAACTTCGGGCGCGGATGCGAATGGTCCGCGCCCGAGTTCTATGAATCCCTATCTAATTTTTCGAGCATTTCCACCCATTCCTCCATGCCGAGCTCGGTGAGTTCCCGTTCCTCTTCATCGGACCCCGAGAGGTGCGACAAATCCCAACGTGAACGACCGACCTTGATTTTTCCGTCTTGCGAGTCTCCGATCTCCATTTTTCCAGAGTATCACACCACATCGTAGCCGCTACCAAACCCGCGGGGGACACGGGAATTTTGATGGGAAGTATGGGACGTATGTGAAGTATGAGCGCGGCGAACTCCCTCGGATCGGACGGACAAGTATGGGACGACGTTCGGGGTGGACTTCTTGGCAAAAAACGAAGAAGTTGACGGATTGCAGTACGAAATGAAATTCGCACAATCGTCGGCATGATAAAATGCCATGGGAATCGCGAGCAACGAATTGAAGCCATGAAAAAACGCGAGCAATTAAATAAGCCCGATTTACAGAGCGAACTGGACGATGATCTTCGGCCGGAGTATTACCTGTCGGATTTCGCTGTGCCGTTCGTCCGCGGGAAATATGCCAAGCGAATGCGCGAAACGCCGAGTATCGTGGTATTTCTCCCGCCATCCACGCCGCGCAAGAGTACCGACAAATGATCTCGGAATCTCGCATTGGATCGTTGAGATCGCGACTTGCCGAGTAAGCCCAAACCGAATCAAGCTGTATCCCCCAAAGGTTTATTGCGCCGTGAGCCCGGGCTTTGGCTGATTCCCGGGGCCTTCGTTCTTTACCTTCTCCTCTTTCTGCGGTTTGGCGCGATTACGCCGTCGGAAATGAACATTCGCGGGATCGATTCTGTCAGTTATTACTCGTGGGTGCGCTCGCTCGTCTTCGATCGCGACTTCGATTTCGAGAACGAGTATCGCGCGCTGAATCCGGATGCATCGTTGACTGTAGGCACGCTGGTCGATCCGGATGGGCCGCGAACCGCGACGGGGTATCTCGCGAATGTATTTTCGATTGGCCCGGGATTGTTGTGGAGTCCATTTGTGGCGATCGGACATTTGATCGCGCTTGTCGGCGAATGGAACGCCGATGGGTATGGCGCGCCGTATGCTGTCGCGGTCTACGCGGCGAATGCGATGTACGGTTTGGCGGGCGTCCTCCTCCTGTACTTCGCGTTGCGCGCATGGTTCGACGCGGGCGTCAGCACATTCGCGGCGTTTGCGATGTGGACCTGTTCGTCGGCGTTGTATTACACCTTCGCGAAGGAAATCATGGCGCATGCATGCAGCTTCTTCGCGGTTTCGCTGGTGTTGTGGACTTGGTCGCGCGCGCGTACGGGCGACGTGAAACGGCCAGTCTTAGCTTGGGCCATCGTCGGGGCTGCCGTCGGACTAGCCGCATTGGTGCGATGGCAGGATCTAATCGTCGGGATAGTTCCCGCCGCGGATTTGTTGCTCCGCGAGCGGAGAGGCGCTTGGCGCAAGATCGGCGCTATGGGCGGCGCAGCATTTGTAGTCTTCCTGCCGCAGATGATCGCGTGGCAGATCGTGTTCGGCTCGTTCCTGACGATTCCCCAAGGCGAGTCGTTCATGGACTGGACTTCGCCGGACCTCTGGGACGCGCTGTTTTCGCGGAGTCACGGATGGTTTTTATGGACGCCGATTTGCGCAATCGCGACGCTCGGCCTGTTTTGGTGGACCAAAGAGTGGCGGCCTGTGCTGCCGCTGTTTGCGGCGGTTGTTCTGCTGAACGTGTACGTGTCGGCCGCGGCGGGCGATCCGGGATGGTCGTTCGGCTCGCGGCGGCTGGTGAGTT
>JBGTJY010001128.1:0-8009 GCA_041744855.1 Candidatus Hydrogenedentales bacterium | reverse complement strand
AATAAATTTTGCGTACCACTTTCCGCCGCCGTCTCCCTCGAGGATCCACTGATACGTCGCGTTCCAGTCTTTGATTTTGTTCTGATCGAGACGCGTCGGTAGCTCAGAAAAAAACTCGCCTGCGGTTGCTGCCATGGGTGTCGCTCCTTCCGTGATGAGGTGTGTGACGCTGTAAAATTCTCTGCCGTCGCGCGACGTGAAAGCCGCGCATGAAACAGTGAAAAACCGGCGTAAAATGGGGCTGAAACGCGAATTGCGCCACGCCCGATCGTCGAACGCGAAAACTCTAACACATGGGCGCGGAGGTATCAAAAACGTGCCGAAGCGGACAATCGAATTAGGATTTCGAATCCCGTTCGCGAGCTCTTGATCGATCGGCAATGCGTCATTCGAACGACGTTTGCGATCCGATATTTCTCGGTCAGAAATTCGATCGTGAATCGCGCGAAATCGGACGTGGAATGATCGTAATAAAAAATAAGTCAAGAAAAAATGCTTGCAAAATTTTTGTTTTTCTGTTACACGAACTATAGAACAGTTGAATCAAGGGCGCGCATGCGCGCCGATCGCGGGGGAGAACGCATCGGAATTGGCCGTCACGGGGGTGACAATAGGCCCCGGTGACCTGTCATGGATGCCTCTCATAGTTGGCCCGATCCCGAAGGGGTTTGTGCGAATCGCACAAAAGCGGATCGGAGGCCCCGCCACCGTTGTGTGGCGCTCCGCCGAAATACCAGGCGTCGGACTCGATAGGTTCGAGCCACGCCGACAAGGGGGGTACCGGTTTCTAATGGGAACCCGGCACAGCCTTGATATTCACTGGTGTGGTGAAGTTGCTCCTTGCGCAAACGTTGCGAGGGGTACCTGAGGTGGGGCGTCGAATCGGGGGAGTTCCCTGAGCGTACCCATCGGGGTAGTTTCGTATGTGTCAATGAGTAGCAACAGAGGAGGCAAGACATGGCCGCTGCAAAAAAGAAAGGTGCCGGCAAAAAGAAAGCCGCATCGAAGAAGAAATCTAGCGCTAAGAAGAAAGCGACCAAGAAGAAGAGCGGCGCAAAGAAGAAAGCGGCAAAAAAGAAATCCGCCGCAAAAAAAGGCGGCGCTAAGCGCGGACGCAAGAAATCCTCCGCCAAGAAGAAATCCACGTCGATGTAGTATCGGAGCGGGCGCGTTCGCGGCAACGAGCTTTTTCCCGGCGCCGCGGAACAAGAATCCCGAAAGGGATTGCCCGCGACCAGTCATTACGCAACCGGCCGAAGCCCCGTGATTGGGGGCTTCGGCCGGTTCGCGCATTCCCTCAAGTCATTCCTGCGGAGCGGTGCTTTCCAAAAGTCGCCAAGGCGGTTATTTGTAGCGCTGCTTTTCAAGCGGCGCGTAGTTATCGTCGGAAACATCAGGGAATCGCACCGCTTGAAAAGCAGCGCTGCAAGCTGACAGTGCCTCACGAAATGAAGCTCCGCGACGTTTGTTGAAGAGCAGTTCCCTGCGCAATCTTTGGGCCGCGGCAGCGCGATTTGTTACTGTAGGAACGTTGTCGATCATTGATTCGAGTCTACCCAATTATCCATGGAACGCATTGAACGCGCCCTTGATAGGGCTATCAGCGAGACCGGCAGCCCGGGCGCGGTGCTGTATGTCGGCGACGCCGATACGACGCACGTGCATTACGCGTCCGGACTTCGCCGACGTGTGGGCGAAAGCCTGCCCGCTGAACGCGACACCATTTACGATCTCGCCTCGCTGACCAAGGTCGTCGCCACGACGACTGCCCTGATGATGCTGCGCGATGAAGGCGAACTGCGGCTGGATCAGTCGATTGCGGATTTTGTCCCCATTCCCGCGTTTCGCAACATCAAGTTAATCCATCTCCTGACGCATACCTCGGGACTTATCGCCGTCAGCCCCTACTACCGAGAGACCTCGACCTTCGAAGAAATGTTCCACCGCTATGCACTCGAGGGCATCCTTTCCGCGCCAGGCGCGCAATACCGGTATTCCGACCCCGGCTTCATGTTGCTCGGACGCACGGTGGAGATCATCGTTCAGGATTCGCTCGATGCCTTTTGCGCCGAACGAATCTTCACGCCCCTCGCAATGACCAAGACGCGCTATCGGCCACCGGCAACCGGGCGGGACGAGATCGCGCCGACCGAACTGTGCGACTGGCGCGGCCGCATCGTTCATGGCGAGGTGCACGACGAGAATTGTTTCGCGATCGGCGGCATCGCGGGGCACGCCGGACTCTTTTCGACGGCGCAAGATTTGGCGCTGTTTTGCCGCGCCATGCTCGCCGGAAAGCTCTTGAAAGAATCCACGCTGCGCGAAATTACGACGATGGACAAGGTGCCGATTTATCCTTGGCAGGGCATCGGCTGGCAGCTCGATCCGTGGCCGTCGAAGGCGCAGGGGTTTCTGCCGGGCCGACATGTCTTCGGGCACACCGGCTGGACGGGGACGTGCCTGTGGTTGGATAGAGACACCGGGCTTTTCGCGATCCTGCTCAGCAACACCTGCCATCCCTCGCGGTCGCGGCGCGACAACGCCGGATTCCGCCGGATCGTGCACTCTGCGATCGCCGATGCGTTCTATCCGCGCTCGACGAATACGCACACCGGCCTCGACCGCGTGTGCCGCGAGGAATTCGACGTCGTCCAGGGCAAACGCATCGCGCTGCTCACGAATCACGCGGCGGTCGATCAGTACGGCCGGCCGATACGCGACGTGTTGGCGCTCTCCGGCGGGACGCAACTCAAGCGCCTGTACAGTCCTGAACACGGCATCGAAGGGCAGGCCGAGGCCGGCGAATCGGTCAAGGGGCAGCGTGCCGCGGTGCCCATCGTCAGTCTCTATGGAGAGCAAAAGGCGCCGGCCGAATCCGAGCTGCGCGACATCGATCTTTTCGTGGTCGACCTGCAGGACGTCGGCTCGCGCTACTACACGTATCCGGCGACGCTGAAACGGTGCATGGAGGCGTGCGCGCGGGCGGACATCGAGATGCTGATTCTGGACCGGCCGAATCCCGTTGGCGGCGCCGTGCTGGAAGGACCTATCGCGTCGCAAACGTCGAGCGACGTGTGTTGGGCGGCGGTGCCCATTCGGCACGGCATGACCATGGGCGAAATCGCGACGTGGTTCCGCGAGAACGATCTCCGTGGCCAGCGGTTCCGGTTGAGCATCAATCGCCTCGATACGTGGCGCGACGACTTCCTGTTTCAGGAATGCGCGCTGCCGTGGATACCGCCGTCGCCGAATATCCCGACGCCCGAGACGGCGCTGTTGTACGTGGGCATGTGCCTCTTCGAGGGCGTGAATCTCAACGAGGGGCGCGGCACGGAATTCCCGTTTGCACGCGTCGGCGCGCCGTGGCTCGATGCGGAGGCAATTGCAACGTCGCTGCCCGCGGAGTCGCTGATTGGCTTTCGGGTAACGCCCGGCGTCTACACGCCCCGGTCGATACCCGGGAAGGCGTCAAGCCCGAAATATCAGGATGCGGAATGCCAGGGGCTACAGATCGCGGTCGAGGACGCGCGCGCGGCGCGGCCGTTCACCCTTGCGACGGCAATCCTCTGCGCGATTGCGCGGCGGCACAGCGATCAGCTCGAGTGGAAGCCGTTCTTCGATACGCTCGCGGGCGGGTCCGACCTGCGGCAACGGATCGCGAGCGGTCAGGATGCGATGGCGATTGTAGAGTCTTACGCGAGTGCGCTGCGCCAGTTCGACGCGCGGCGACCGAAACTGTACGCGTACGCTTTGGGTTGACCTGCTTCCCGAGCAATGACCTCGTTGACCCCAGTGACCTCGCGTTTGAGCCCAGTGACCTCGTTTGACCCAGTGACCTCGTTCCGAAATTTCTATTACGGGCTTCCACTGGCAACTTTCCAACCTCGTTCCGAAATTTCTATTTCGGAACGCACTTGCACTGGCAACTCTGTTGCGGGGCTCGTCGTAGGCCCCGACTTAGCGCGGGCGATTGAACTGATCCAAGCAGAGCTTCTCGTGCAAGTGCGTTCCCCAATGGAAATTGGGGAACGAGGCTCGAGAATGCGAGAGCTAAAATTTTGCTGGAATCCCTGCTTGACGGCAAAGGCTATTGGCTGTGATGCGGTCGAATATACGATGTCGCTTGACCGGGATAGTCTTCTCGTCGTTCGCGTAGATGGAGTGATTTCCGCCTTCACGAACTAAGCGGAAGCCGTTGTCTTCGAGGTGCTTCACGAGGTCTCGCCGCTTTACCGACACGGCTCAGGTTTGGACCGCAATCTGTTCGAGTAGATGACCGCCGATCGGCACTTCCCTGCCGAGCTCTTCGTGCGCAGCGATCATCTCGGTGAGCGCGTCCTTCAGAAGTTCGCGGCATTCCTCCAACGTCGGCCCTTCGGTGATTACTTCGGGCCACTCCGCCAATTGGCCCATGTAGCCGCTCTCAATTTTCGTGTAGATGGCCGTGAATTGTCTGAGCATTGGTTGTACCTCGCTGCGCAACTGTGCCCCAGTTTTCGGGTGGGGGTCAATTCTTCTCGATGATCCCCTCGCGCTCATTAATTCGCATCGGTGCGGGCCCTCGCAGATCGCCGACCGGGGCCAGTTCGGGCTGAGGGCGATTGGTCCATTTCTCGTGGTGTTCCTCGTGCAGGCTGGTCAGTTCCGTTGGCGTGCCTGCTAGGAACATCGCGACCGTGCGCGTGCTTGCCTGGCATGGGTTGCCGGTTGTGATGATCACGTCGGCCACTTTGCCGGCCTCGATGGAGCCGAGTTCAAAATCGACGCGCAAGATTTCCGCGGCGTCGAGCGTGATGCTGCTGATGGCCTTGTCCTCGCTGAGGCCGTGCGCGACCGCCATGCCCGCGTGCAACGGCAATCGCCGCGCGTACGCGCTGCCGTCCGTCGCGATGCAGAATTGCACGCCCGCGGCCTCGAGCTTCGCGGGTCCGGCGTAGAACGCGTCGAACGGCTCCATCGGGTCCATCGGCAATTCGTAGACGCTCGTCAGGATGACGGGGATTTCCCGATCGGCCAACATCTCCGCGCATTTCCACGCGTCGCCGCCGCCGACGATGATCGGGTCGAGTCCGAATTTCTCGGAGAAGTTGATGACTTCGAGGATCTGCTTGTAGGAATCTGCGCGGAAATAGACCGGCTTGTCCGCCGTGACGTAAGGGATCATCGCCTCGAGCCGGACATCCGTCACGAGGTCCGATTCCGTGCCCTTGGCGTCGGCGTAGCGCTTGGACTCGCGCAGGAATCCTTCGATGGCCTCGATGGCGTCGCGTTGACCGTCGATGCGTTTCGAGCGCTCCTCGCCCATGTAGCGCGCGGGGACCGACGGCAGATTCATGACGAGGCCCAACTCGCCGTCGCGCAGCATTTCGGGCATGGACCATCCCGCGAGTTGCAGGAGGCCGCCTTGCCCGGAGACGTATCCGCCGGACGGAAACGCGCCGACCGTCGTGATGCCTTCGCATCGTGCGACGCCGATGTGCGCGCCGAAGGGATTGACCGCGGAGAGGGTCCGTAACTCGGGTTGGAACGAGGCGATATCGCGGCTGTCGACCGTCACCGCGATGGAATCGATTTCCGTCAGGCCGACTTGGGTATAGGCGTTGATGAGGCCCGGATACACGTGGAGTCCGTGCGCGCGGATGATCGTGGCGCCTTCGGGCGGCGTGAAATCCTGACCCACCGCGGTGATGAGACCGTTGCGCATCACCACAACGCCGTTGTCGATCGGGACGGACGCGACCGGATGCACCGTTGCGCCGACGATCGCGTAGAAGGCGTCGGGATTCACGGGGACGTCCAGCAGGTTGCGCGGCGGCGTGGGCTCGAATTCGCTGCCCGGGCCTTCGTCGAGGTTGTCGAGGTCGAGCGACGGATGCGCGAACCAGATATCGCCGTCGATCAAGGTCAGGACGTTCTTCGCGAACGTATCGAGAGGATGGCCATCGAACACGGCAAAATCGCCATCCTTGCCGATTTCGATGCTGCCCATGCGCTCGTCGAGGCCGATCTGCATCGCGGGATAAATCGTCACCAGCTTGATCGCTTCCTGCGCCGAGAGGCCCCCGAAGCGCATGGTCTTCGCGGCTTCGAGATTCATGTAGCGCACGGTGTCGGCGGAGTCCGAGTTGAGACTGGTCACGATGCCTTGTTTCAGCATCATGGACGCGTTGTAGGGGATTGCGTCGTAGGCTTCTTTTTTGTAGCCCCACCAATCCGAGAACGTCGAGCCGGCGACGCCGAAGTTGTACATTTCCGGTGCGACACGATAGCCCTCGAGCACGTGCTGCAGCGTCGCGATCCGGAACCCGTAATCCTTCGCGACGGCGAGAAGCCGAAGAATTTCGTCGGCGCGGTAGCAGTGCGAGTGGACCCAAATCTCGCCGTCGAGGATGTCGTTCAACGCGTCGAGGCGAAGGTCCCGGCGCGGTGTTTCGATCGCTTTACCGGCCGCGGTATCGAAGGCATAGCGCTGCCATTCTTTGCGGTATTCGAGCGCGTCGTTGAACGCTTGGCGCATCACCGATTCGACGCCCATGCGCGTGTTGGGGAAGCGCGGGATGCCGCGCGCGCGCGTAACGTTTTCGCCAAGTGCGAACTTCACCAGGCGCGGGCCGGTCGTCAGGTGCATCTCCGACGGCGAGGTGTTGTACTTCAGTTTCATGACCGCGTTTTGCCCGCCGATCGAATTCGCCGAGCCGTGCATGGTGTGGATCGTCGTGATGCCACCCGCAAGCGCGCGGTGCAGGCTCAGTTGCGTGTGGTCGATCACGTCGGCAATGCGGACCTCGCAGGTGATCGAGTTGGCGCCTTCGTTGATCGAGGTCGCCGCCATGTGCGAGTGCGGATCGATCATGCCGGGCATTACCCAATAGCCGCTCAGGTCAAGGACCTTCGTGCCTGCTGGGGCGTCGAGGTTTTTGTCGATTGCCGAGATGCGCCCATCTTGGACAAGCACGTCCGCGCGGCGAAGCGTGCCGCCGGTCACCGTGATCACGTTCGCGCCTTTAAGAAGGACGTCGCCGTTGGTGCCGCGCGGCGGTTCGCGGTCGAGCTGGGTCTCGATGGTCCACTGATGCGGCGAGGGTTCGGTCGGCAACTCTTCCTCTTTCTTGTCCTCGTCTTTTTTCTCGTCCTCGGACTTCTCTTCGCTACTCTCGTCTTCCTCTTTCTCTTCCGAGTCTTCCTCGTCGCCTTCGGTTTTCTTGTCGTCTTCGTCATCTTTTCCGGGCAGGGTGACCTGGAAATCGAAGCGTATGCCATCGACGAACGTGTGCCGGACTTGAGCGTCGTCCTCGCCGAATGCCAGCGTCATCACGGCCAAATTGGCGAGTTTTCCGGGGGCGATCGTTCCTGTCTGGTCCGCGATTCCTAGAATGTTCGCAGGGGCGGTGGTCAACATCGTCAAGGCCTGATCCGCGGTCAGGCCGTACTCGATCGCGGTCTGCAGGTTTTTTAGCAGCTCGGCGGCGTCTTTAAGGTCGCGCGCGGTGAGCGCGACTTTCACGCCCGCCTTCAGCAGCGCTTGCATGTTGTTGACTTCTTCAATCCACAGTCGTACGCGTTCCTGTCTCGCCGGCAGCGGCTCGTAGAAATCGTCTTCCCAACCGGCCGTCCACGAGAGCGTCGTATAGACGACTTCCTTTTTCGCGTCTTTTTTCTTGGGGGCAAATTTCGGTTTATCTTCCCATTTGGGGCTGACGACTACCGCGACTTCCGATTTCGCGATGCGGTCGGCGACCTTCCACGCCTCTCTGCCCCCGAGCAAGGTGATGCGCTGATTGAACTCGCCCGCGAGGTCCAGCGCGTGATGAATTTGGTCCGGCGAATCCGCGGCGAACAACCAGGTCTGTTCACGGTCAAGCAGCGGCCCCATGGACTCGAGGACGGCGTCGAACGGCGCGCGCCGCGAATCGGCGGGATTGGCCGCGAACTCCGTGACGCGCTGGCGGTACCACGCGGCGTCCATGTAGGTCTGGCGCAGCAGCGCGATTACGCCCAACGTCGCGCTG
>JBGTJY010001127.1:0-5038 GCA_041744855.1 Candidatus Hydrogenedentales bacterium | reverse complement strand
GGCTGGGCTACCGGCTGCATGTCGGGCAGTTTCCATTTGTCACCAGCGTATCGCCAATGGGTCTGCAGGCCGGGGCTTCACAAGAAGTGAAAGTTGCTGGATTCAATTTGGGCGCCGAGGCATTCGTAGTCGACCCGCCCGATAACATTACGCACGACACGACCGTCGCGCTGCCCATCTCGTCGCCGCCGGAGAGTCCGATTGCCTTGCCGCGCGTCGCCGTGTCGAGTCGGCCCGAAGCGAGCGAGCAAGAGCCGAACGACGACGCCGGACGGGCCGCGTTGATATCGGCTCCAGTGACGATGAACGGCCGAATCGACAAGGCCGGCGATACCGACTCGTATCGTTTCATCGCGAAGGCCGGCGAGCCGATCGTGCTCGAGGTCAATGCCGAACGGCTTGGTTCCCAGCTTGACTCGTTTATCGAGGTGCTGGACTCCAATGGCAAACGTTTGGAGCGCGGCGTCGTGCGCGCTGTCGCGGAGACCATCTTGACGCTCAACAACCGCGACTCCCGCGCGTCGGGCATGCGCCTCGATAGTTGGCGCGATTTCGCGATGAACGATTACCTCATGATTGGCTCGGAGATCATCCGCGTCGACGACCTCCCCGGTTACGGCGACGAAGACGTGTTCTTCGCGGCGTATCCCAACGGCCAGCGCATCGGGTTCTTCGGCACCACGCCCGAACATCACGCCGTCGGCGCGCCCATCTACAAAATCGAAATCCATCCAGTTGGCTCCGAATTCGCGCCGAACGGCAAGCCAATCTATCCGCTCTATTGGGAGAACGACGACGGATTCTTCGGCGCGGGCGATTCCAATGGCGATTCGCAGCTCGAGTTCATCGCGCCCATCGACGGCGAGTACATCGTGCGCATCCGCGACGCCGCGCATCGGGGCGGCGAGCGTTTCGGTTATCGGCTCGCGCTGCGCTCGTGGCAACCGGATTTCTCGGTGACGGCGAGTCCCGCGCGCATCAACGTCTCGCGCGGGAGCCGCGTACCGTTCGATGTGCGCGTCCGCTGCGTCGACGGATTCGATGGCCCCGTCCGCGTCACGGTTGACGAACTGCCTGCGGGCTACAGCGTCGACGGCGACACCGTGCTGGCCAACGACACCAAGGTCACGCTGTCACTCGTCGCCGCGCCGGATGCGGAGTCGACGTCGTTCGACGGGCGCTTCGCGATTCACGCCGAGGGGGAAATCGGCGGACAGACCGTGCGACGGGAGTCTTCGATCGGCCCCATCACGATCAACACCGTGGCCGCCGATCTCGAAGTGCAAAATGGCGAGACGGATGTCGCGTTGAAGCCTGGCGCATCGGCGTGGGTTTCGGTCAAACTTGACCGCCGGAATGGATTCAACGCGCGCGTGCCGATCGATGTGCTCAATTTGCCCTACGGGGTCCGCGTGCTCGATACGGGGCTGAACGGCATCCTCGTGCGCGAAGGCGAATACGAACGCAGCATGGAGATTTTCGCCGAGCCGTGGGTCGCGCCGATGACGCGCACGATCTACATCCAGGCGCGCATCGAGACGCCGTCGGCGTCGAATCCGGTGTTCGTCGGCAAGCCAATTCTGTTGCAAATTGGCAATCAAACGACCGAAGTAGCCAAGAGCAAGGTGGATTAAATGTCGCCGATGCTATCGCGGCGCGAATTCTTCGCGCGCACGGCCGTATCTGCGTCGGTCGTTCTCGGCGCGGGAACGTTGAGTTGGGCCAACTCGCCGCAGCTACTCGCGAATTCTGTCGACATCAATGACCTTCCGACGCCCGCTCTACTGATCGATCTCGACGCGTTCGAATCCAACCTCGCGAAGATGGCCGAGCACGCGAAGGCGAAGGGGATCGGGCTGCGGCCGCACGCGAAGACGCACAAGTGCCCGATCATCGCGAAGAAACAAATCGAGGCCGGGGCGCTTGGGATTTGTTGCGCGAAGGTGAGCGAGGCGGAGGTGATGGCCGACGCGGGGATCGAGAACATCCTGATTACGTCGCCCGTCGCGACTAAAGACAAGATCGATCGCGTGATTGCGCTAGCTAATCGCTGTACGGGCTTCCAAATGGTTGTCGATAACCAAACTTCCGCGCGCGATTTCGCGAGTGCCGCGAACGCCGCAAAGACGAAACTGCGCGTCCTGATCGATCTGGATTCAGGTTCGCGCCGGACGGGTATTCAACCTGGGGAAGCCGCCATCGCGCTGGCTCAGTCGATTGCAAAACTGCCGTCGCTGCAATTCGATGGGTTGCAGGCGTATTCAGGTCACGTCATGCACGTCGATGGATTCGAGGCCCGCAAACAGCGGTCTATCGAATCGCTTGCGTCGAGTCTGGAAACAAAAACCGCGATCGAGAAGGGGGGGATCGAAGTCGGCGTGTTCACGGGCGGCGGCACGGGCACTTACGACATCGATTGCGACATTGCAGGCATAACCGACCTACAGGTCGGCTCGTACATTTTCATGGATGTGCAATACATCGTCATCGGCGACCCGGACAGCCCGCGCTTCGACACGTTCGCGCCGTCGTTGTTCGTGTTGGCGACGGCGATCAGCCAGCCCGTCGAGGGGAGCATCACCATCGATGCGGGATTCAAGGCATTCGCCAATGAGCCGAATGCGAAGCCGGAGTTTCGCAACCATCCGGATCTTGCCTACTCCTACGGCGGCGATGAACACGGCATCGTGCGATTCAACGGCGACACCGGCACACTCAAGCTCGGCGAAAAAGCGGAACTCATCGTCTCACACTGCGATCCGACCGTGAACCTTTACGATTGGTACTACCCATACCGAGACGGCGTGGTAGAAGAACGCTGGCCGATCGCGGCGCGCGGAAAGTCCCAGTAATCAATCCACCACGGGGAGCACTGGGAACACGGGGAGGAATCAAAGAGTTCTGATGCTCTCTGCGATCCTCCGCGACCTTTGCGTCTCTGCGTTTGATCAGCGCGGCGAATGAGCGAAGACTTTGTCGATGAAGTCGTAGGCGTGCTCGCGGATATCAATCGGAAAATCGTGTTCGAAGTCTGGATAGATCATCTGCAGGTTTTCCGGAACGCCGAGCAGTTCGAATACGGGCCCTGCAGCGTTTTCGCAATCGCGCACGCCGCTCACCTCGAAATTGGCGTCGTTCACCGGTGCGCTGACGAACACGTGCCGCGGGGCGATCGTGGCGAGGACCTCGGTCCAGTCGAAGGGCATTAGCGCCGGGTCTTTGCCGTATTCCGTGGCGATGCGGGGCATGTAGCCTTGATGCGACCACCCGGTGAGGTCGCCGCCGTAGTATTTCGCGAAGCTGTTGAAGCCGCAGCTTGAGACGGCCACTTTGATGCGTTCATCGAACGCCGCGAGGAAGAGCGCGTTGTGTCCGCCGAGCGAATGTCCGATGGCTCCGATGCGTTCCGGGTCGACCTCGGGCAGCGACGCAAGCAAATCGACGCAGCGCATGTGGTTCACGATGCCTTTCATCGTCGCGCTCGCGTAGCCCATCGTGTATGGTTCGATGCTGTACTCGCCGAAACCTGGATAGTCTGGCGCGATTGTGACGTAGCCGCGTTGTGCGAGTTCCGCGGCGTAACGCTGATTCACCTCATCCGAAAGCCCCACCACCGTTCCCTTACCGCTCGGCGTCGTCTGATGCAGGCACACCATCGCGGGGGCACGCGTTGGCGGCGGGTTTGGAATCAGAAAATACGCAGGAAGGCGGTCGCCGCTTTCGACGGTGAAGAGGATTTTTTTTCGCGTGTATCCATCGCCTTCGGTCTCGTCGAGGATTTGTAGCTCGAACGGAGGCGTGGCGCGTGGGCTCGGGAGCGGGCCCATGACGAGCTGCATGTTTTGCAGGATATGTTCGCGCCGTGTAGCCCAATGCGACGCACTTTCAATGGCGGCGCGCGAGCCGTCCTCTCGAAGGTAATACAAAAGGTCCGACTTGTCCGCGTAAAACGGCGGATCCGCCGCTGCGCACAAGTGAAACGCGATCAGCACAGTCAGCAGCATCGTTTTCTCGCACCAGCAGAGAGTCGATTTCCCTCAGCGTCCTCCGCGCTCTCCGCGGTTAATTCTGCCGATACTCTGCGCTGGAGATAGGTGTGCGGGGCTGTGCGGCTTTTTCGTTCTCGCAACTTGGACACGTCCCGCAGCTCGTCTCGCTTTTCTTTTTGACGACCATGCTCGTGAAAAGCCAGCGCGCGAGATAGACAAACGCGGCGGCGACGATGAGGTAGATGATTGCGTCTTCCATGTTCATGAAACTCCGAGCGCGGTTAGTCCCTGGTACGCGATCAGCGCGCCGACGTACGCGAGCACCGTCATGTACGCGAGTTGGAGCACCGCCCAGCGCCATTGGCCGGTCTCGCGGCGCGTGACGGCTTGGGTCGGCAGACACTGCATCGCGAGGACAAAAAAGACAAGCAGACTGATGGAGGCTGCGATTCCGAAGACGGGCGTGCCGTCGGCGTGCGTGGCCGCTTGCAGGCGTTCGATGAGGAGGTCGCCGCCTTCTTCGCCGCTGCCGTAGATGATGGAGAGCGCGGAGACGACGACTTCTCGCGCGGCGAAGGACGCAATGAGCGCGACGCCGATCTTCCAGTCGTAGCCGAGCGGCTCGATGACGGGCTCAATCGCGTGGCCCAAGCGTCCCGCGAAGGAATACTCGAGTTGTTGTTGCGACTGGGTTGTTTCGGCGCCGGCTGCAACCACGTCGGCCGCGGCGGGTACGGTATCGATCGCCGGATAGTTCATCAGCCACCACAAAATAATCGAGATGGCGAGAATAACCGTGCCCGCTTTGCGCACAAACACGACGCCGCGATCGTAGGCGGCGAGGAGCGCGGTCTTGATGCTCGGCATGCGGTAGCTTGGGAGTTCGATGAGCAACGGCGCGGGGGGGCTCTTCACCAGCGAACGCCGTAATACATATGCCATCGCCAGCGCGGCGCCGATCCCCAGCGCGTAGGCCCCGGTGAACACGAGCGCGCCCAGGGCGCTTTGTGTGGGGAAGAGCAGCGCGGTGACCATCGCGTAAACCGGCA
>JBGTJY010001126.1:0-2639 GCA_041744855.1 Candidatus Hydrogenedentales bacterium | reverse complement strand
CGACCGCCGAAGAATCCAAGCCGCCGCTGAGAAACGCGCCGAGCGGCACATCGGCAACCCGCTGCAAACGCACCGAATCCGTCAGCAATTCGCGAAAGCGTTCCGCGGCGGAATCGATCGTCCAGGTCGCATCGATACGCCGCTCGGGCTGCCAATAGGATTCCAGGCGATATTCGCCGTTCTCCAGCGTCAGCATTTCGCCGGGCCGCAACTTGTAAACGCCGCGATAAATCGTGTCCGGCGCGGGAATGTAAAGATACGTGAAGTACGCATCGACGGCGGCGGGATCGATTTCCCCGGTCGGAACGTTCGACTGCATGAGCGCGTCGAGTTCCGACGAGAACGCGAACATGCCATTGCGCTGCGTATAGAAAAGCGGCTTCACGCCGATCCGATCGCGCGCGAGTATAAGCCGCCGCCGCTTCACGTCGTAAGCCGCGATCGCGAACATGCCGTTGAGCCGTTGGACGGCGGCAGTGTCCCACGCTTCGAACGCGCGCAACACGACTTCCGTATCGCATCGCGTGCGAAACGTGTAGCCCTTGGACTCGAGCTCGCGCCGCAGTTCGCCGTCGTTATAAATTTCGCCGTTCAGCGCGACGATCCACGATCCGTCCTCGTTCGCCATCGGCTGTCGGCCGCTCGCGAGGTCCCGAATGCTCAACCGCCGCGCCGCAATCGCCGCGGGTCCGTCGTCGATGGTATGGCCGTCGTCCGGCCCGCGATGAATCAACGCGGCGCTCATGCGCTGCAGCGCGGCGATATCCGGCTGCCCGGATTGATCGGCGCAAACGAGTCCGGCGATTCCGCACATGATTCAAGCGGCCTTGTCTAGCTTCGCGCGCAACAACCTCTCGTAAAGATTCGCGTGCTGTTCGGCCAGCGCTCGGATCGTGAACTCGCTGGAAACCTTTGCGTATGCGCGCTCAGCGATTCGTTTGCATTCGCGCGGCGCCTCGAGCAATCGCGCGATGGCTGCGGCAAACGCCTTGGGACTTCGTCCCGGGATCAGCACGCCAGTCTCGCCGTCGTCGATAATTTCGGGAATGCCGCCGACTGCCGGTCCCACGAAAGGCACCCGCGCCGCCATGGATTCGAGCGCAGCATTCGGAAATCCTTCGACCTTCGAACAGAGCACCGAAACCGACATCGCGCGATAACACAACGCGAGATCGCTGCGACCAGTCACCACGCGCGTTCGGTCGACGAGCCCGCGTTCGCGCAACTGGCGCTCCGTGCGTCTCCGAAGAGGACCGTCGCCCACGAGCAGGAACTGCACATCGTGTCGATCGCGCGCAAACTGCGCCGCGATTTCGACAAAACTTTCATGATCCTTCACCGGGCTGAAATTCGCGACCATGCCCAGAACGGGTGAATTCGGCGGCAAACCGAGTTCAACCCGTGCCGCTTCCGGCCTAATCGCGGATTGAAATTTCTCGATGTCGATTCCATTCGGAATTACTTGGAACAAATCCTCGTTCGCACCTTCTTGTCGACACGCGAAATGCGCAACCGCGTTCGAATTGACCACGATGCAGTCAACCAGCCGGTTCGCGTTGCGTTGCTGCCGGATGTGCCGCGGACGCATCCACGTCGCAAGCTCGCGTCGGCTGGAAACCACGACGGGCACAGCCGCGCGCCGGGCCGCCACGTTGATAGCGTAGTCGAATCCGAACATGAACGAGTGCACGATTGCGGGCCGGAACTTGCTGAAGAAATCATGCGCGCGCGATTGTATCCGCGGGTCCCAGCCGCCCCGACACCCGAGCGTGGAAAACTCACAAGGCAACTTCCACGCCCACGTTCCGGCGACGGTCGTGCACAGCACGCGAACCTCGAATTGATCGCTCAGCGCTTCCGTCAAGTAAAGCAGTTGCCGCTCCGTGCCGCCGGGGGCGACGGTCGGGATTACGAACGCCAGCTTGGTCTTCATGCGACCGACTCCAGCAGCGCGTGAAGTTTTGGCGCGGCATCGCGAAGCGCGAAATGCTTCTCGACCGACGCGCGCGCGGCTTGGCCCATCTGCGCTCGCGTCCTCGGATCGCGCAACGTTTCAATCGCGTCGATCCACTCGTCCGTCGTGTCGGCGAACAGGCCGTTCTCGCCGTGGCGTATCACATCGAGCGCCGCGCCGAACGGCGTCGCGATGCACGGCACGCCGCACGCCATGTACTGAAGCGCCTTCAGCGCGCACTTTCCGCGCGACCACTCGGTTTTCGGCAGCGGCATAATCCCAACTGAAAAGCGCCGGATTTCCGCTACTTCGGTCTCGTAACGCCAGGGCCGCACTCGCGCATCGCGAATCGAAACAGCGCGAGCATCGGCGCCGACCAAACACACCTCGACATCGCGCACGTGTTTCAACGCATCGCCCGCAATTTCAAGTGACGGCGTCGTGCTTGGCCCGCCGATCCAACCGATGCGATACGTTACGTCCTGTTTCCCGTTCGGCGCGAACCGATCCGTATCGACGACCGTTGGCCAGACCGTCGTTCGATTGATCCCCTCCGCGGCGGCCTGCGCGAGCCAATGATTGCCCGCAAGCACCAAATCGGCGCCATTCATCACTTTGCGGACTTGATCGCGATCCTCGATGCGTTCCCACGGCGCCCGCAACGGCTGCGGCGGCGCGAGAAAGA
>JBGTJY010001125.1:0-2045 GCA_041744855.1 Candidatus Hydrogenedentales bacterium | reverse complement strand
TGCGATTGTGAATTTGTGTGACGATTGGCACATGCGCCGGAGGCTCGGAGACGCTGCGCGGGCTGCGTTCGAGCGGAACCACGACCCGAAGAGTATCGGTGAGTCGATGCTCGCGATCTATCGGACGGTTCTCAATAGGGCCTAGGCAGCGTGGTATCATCACGCGAACCAGGTGAACACGATGTCAGCCCTTTTAGACGAGATTCTGCGCGATGCGGCGGTACTTATTCGTCAATCCGCAAACGGCAAACGCGGGACGATTGCGCTTTGTCCGGAAACGGCCGCAGCGCTCGATCGCATTCAATCGCGAGAATCCCGGACATCGCCTGGGAATGCCGCGCCAGCCCTCGTTGAAGTTTCTGAGCTTAGGGCGTCTTCGTCGCAGACCGATGGTCTGATTGCGCTAGCAACCGAGATTGCCGCGTGCCGGAAGTGCGGACTCTGCGAAGGGCGTACGCAGACGGTCTTCGCGGACGGAAATCCGAACGCGGACGTAGTGTTCGTAGGCGAGGCGCCGGGCGAACAGGAGGACCTGCGCGGGCTGCCATTTGTCGGCGCGGCGGGTCAGTTGCTTACGGACATCATCGTCAAAGGCATGAAGATGAAACGCAGCGACGTGTACATCTGCAATGTGATCAAGTGCCGCCCGCCACTCAATCGCGATCCGTCGCTCGAAGAGAAAGCGGCGTGCGAGCCGTTTCTGATTCGGCAACTCGAACTAGTGAAACCGAAGGTGATTTGTACGCTCGGCAAGCACGCCGCGAATACACTATTGCGCACCGACTTGACGATGGGGCGGCTGCGGAACAAGTGGCACTTTTACCGCGGGATTCCGATGCGCGCTACATTCCATCCTGCGTATTTGTTGCGCACTCCCAGTGACAAAGCGAAAACATGGGCGGATATTCAGGAAGTCATGAAAGTGTTGAGCGGCGAGATGACGCCCGCGCCGGATGACGCGGAATCTTTCGCATAGACTTTCAACATACCGGCCGTATTTTCCATGCCAGAGTTGACCCCCTCCCAAGCGCCCGCGCGCTGGCATCAATCGCTAATCGTGCGCGTCGTCGTATTGTGCGGCGTGCTCGTCGTTTGTCTGCTCGGTTCGGTCTACGTGCTCACCGGTCACTACTACGGCGAGGTTGTGCGCGACATGGATTCGCAGGCGTCGGAAATCGCCTCCAAAGTCCAGGTCGCGCTCGAAAATTATTCCGGCGAGGACGTGATCGATTTCCAGAACGTTCCCAACGATTTGATTGAACTCGAACGTTGGGTGGACATCGAATTCGAGCCAGTCGACGAAGACGAAGAGGCCGCCCCGGCGCATCCCGTGCCGGATTTAGAAGGCTACGTTTTCGAGGCGAGCCGCATCGTTCCGGTGCGCGATCAAATGGTGATGGTGACGGCGCGATTCACGGTGAGCCCGCAGACTGAAATTGTCCGGGCGTTCAAGAACCGATACCTGATGGCGCTGACCGGCGTGTTCGTGGTCGCGCTCGTGGCGATGGTGTATCTGATCGTGAAAACGCTGCGTCCGCTAAGCGAGTTGTCGCGTACCTGCACGGAAATTTCAAAAGGCAAACTGAAGACCATCGAAACGCGCGGCGGCGCGAGCGAGATTCGCGCGCTGGAGGATACGTTCAATCGGATGGTCGCCTCGTTGCGCGACAAGGAAGTCGTCGAGACTAATCTGCGTCAGGCGCAGCGCTTGTCGGCGGTGGGTAACCTCGCGGCCGGCGTGGCGCACGACGTGCGGAATCCGCTGAACGCGATCAAGCTGCTATCGAGTCACGCCATCGACACGCTCGACACTTCGGAAGAAAACGCGAGCGCGATCAAACACCTGCGGACGATTCGCAATGAGGTCAACCGGCTTGAGGAAATCGTATCCGGATTTCTTTCGCTGGCGAAGGAAGAGGAATTGAAGCGCGAGCCGCACGCGATCGACGACATTCTGCGCGAATGCGTGCGTCTGGTCGAGAAAGACGCGGAGACGCGCAAGGTGCGGCTGACGGCGGACCTGCGTAGCGGCGATACGCAATTGA
>JBGTJY010001124.1:0-3538 GCA_041744855.1 Candidatus Hydrogenedentales bacterium | reverse complement strand
CGACGCTGTAGCCGGGCGAATCCGTCTCGACGATGAAGGTGCTGATTTGCATGCGCTCTTTGCCGTTGACGATCTTCGGCGGGGTCTTTGCCATCACGACGATGAGCTCGGCGATCGTGCCGTTCGTGCACCATAGCTTGTTGCCGTTGATGAGGTAGTGCTTGCCGTCTTCGGTCGGCGTCGCCGTCGTGCCCATGCGAGCCGGGTCCGAGCCGACGTCGGGTTCGGTCAACGCGAACGCGGAAATGGCGCCCTTCGCCATGCGCGGCAGGAAACGCTTCTTCTGGTCGTCCGTCCCGAAAAGTTTGAGCGGTTGCGGGCAGCCGATGCTTTGGTGAGCGGAAACGAGGGTGACAGTATTTTGGCAGTAGCTGCCGAGGAAATGGAGCACGCGGCAGTAGTTCACTTTGCTGAACCCGAGTCCGCCGTAATCTTTGCTGATGTTCATTCCGAAGATGCCGGCCTGCGCCAAGACCTTCAGCGCCTCGGGCGGATACTCGCCGGTCCGGTCGAGCTCATCGGGGTCGACGTATTGTTCGAGGATGCCCTTAATCTTCTCGATATATTCGTCGCCGATTTTCTTGTCTTGGGGCGATTGTTCGGGATACTCATGCATCAAATCCCAACGGAATTTGCCGCGGAAAATTTCGGCCGTGAAGCTCGGAAACTTCCAATCGGTCTCGCGCGAAGCCTCGGCCAGTTCCATGGCCTTGTCTTTGGCGCTGTTCGCGCCGTGTTTGCCGTTGTCCGCCATGTCGCTATACTCCTTCAGTTAGGCCCCGCGATGTCGGTGCGCATCGACGCGACTGGGCCGAGAAACCATGCAGAGTCCGACTTAGACCCCAAAAATCTTTGATAAACGCCTGCCCCAAGCCGATTAGTTTATACAACAACAATTCCGCCAGAGGCAACTTGGTGGAGGTAGAGCGGGAGCCAGAAATTAGTTAATATGCGTACTATATCCCAGCGGACTATTTTTGTCAAGCGGCGCCTGGTGTCGATTTAAGTAACCGGGGGTTGGTAGCTTATGTTTGGGAAGGCGAGCTGATGAACTTTGCCGTATATCGTTCGGAATTGTTGGGACAATCCAAATGACTTGTAAGAATTGCGGAAAGGAAGGGGCGCGGGATCGCAAAACTACCCGCTCCTATGGCGAAGGTGAGGAACTCCTCATCATCGAGAATATTCCGGTCGTGCGGTGCCCGAACTGCGGTGAAAGCTACTTCACGGCGCAGACTTTGCACGAGATCGAGCGGATCAAATCTGGCCGCGAGGGCCTGGCGACGAGAAACGTCCCTGTCGCGCAATTTTCCTGACCACGCTAGTTCGTTTTCCTTCCGCGGCGTTTCGGCCGCTCCGTCGGCATAAGCGGCGCGGTGAGCTCCTCGTACAGCCGGAACAGGAACTCCACGCGTTCTCGCTCGCTGTCGAACTTTTTCGCGCGGTAACAACGGTCCACCGCCCGGTCCAACTCCTGGTGCGCCTTCAGCAAGTCCGCGGGCATGGTCAACGGGTCATACAAATCCGCCAGGGATGCGCCGCGCGCAAGGTGCGGCTCGCGCACATCCAGCACCTGTTGCGCGCAGGCCTCGACCTTGGAGCGTTGGGCGGCGGTGGGGAGTTGGGGCCAGGGAAAGTTGTTGTAAACGAGTTTCGCAGAGTAGCGATAGCGCGATTCGAGCCGCCCACACACCTGACGTACCCAAGCCATGTGCGTCGCGCTGGTGAGGACGCCGAAGTGATAGGGAGTCGCGTCTGGGACGACATTGCAAAGATTGCTCGCGATGACGTCTGGAGACAAAAAGCCGATTGGTAGATAGGAGCGACGCTCCGAACTTACCTGCGGCACTATAAGGTATCGCGATTCAGGTTGACGGTTCTCGCCGAAAAGGTACGGAGTATTGGCTAGTCCGCGGGTCGTTCCGCGGCGGCTGTCCAGACGAACTTTCCGAACGTTTTGGATTCGTTCGGACAACACTTTCGAGTCTCTGATGGTCGATGACGGGGCATCAACCAGCCAGAAACAATACCGTTCGATTTCATTGATGTACTCGTGGGCACCGACATACTTGCGAATCCACCGGCGCAATGAAGGTTCCTCTCTTAGTATTTGCCGACGTTCTTCATGATCGAGGATCAAGAAGCCTCCGTCATTCGGCATGCTGCCAAAGTTCATCCGAGGCATGTCGCAAATCGGGTTCGTTCTTGACTCGATTACGACCTGCGGCGCGTCAAGCAAGTAAGGATTGATCTGAGTCGCCGGGGTAGCTCGAGGTTCTCCGTTTGCGGATTCGTAGTCATAGATCAGGCATCGCTGCGGTCTGACTTTCGCGAACCCGATGATTACAACGTGAACGTGAGCTTTGCCTCGAGCCTCACTCTGCCATGAAAAAGTTCGATGCGCGAAGTGGATGCGCACTCCGCACTGAAGCAGTTTCTTCCATAAGATCGCGACTTGTTCCCCTTGGGTGATCGAATTCGTAGAGACGAATGCGACGACAATTGCTTCGCGCTGAATGTACTCGCCAGCTTTTGCATACCAACACGATACATAGTCGAGAACTCCACTGCCTTTGATACTTCCAAGTACGCGCTGCATGTCCTGCTTCTGATCCGCCGTTTGAAATTGTTTTCCGACAAACGGCGGATTCCCGAGCACGTACGAACACTCTTTCGCCGGTAACAACTCGTTCCAATCGAACCGCAACGCGTTGGCGCATCGAATGTGCGGCGTTGCTTGGATCGGAATGCGCTGGAACGGATTGCCCGCCGCCAGCGAAAGTTCCACGTTCATCTGGTGGTCTGTGAGCCACAGCGCAGTTTCGGCAATGCGTGCTGGCCACTCCCCGATCTCGATGCCGTAAAATTGATCGACGTCGACTTTGGACAATCTCGCTACTTCGCCGAGATCGAGTTCCCGCTTTCGATCATCCAACTCATGAAGAACGCGCAAGGCCTGCAATTCGAGCCGCCGCAACTCCCGATACGCAATCACCAGGAAGTTCCCGCAGCCGCAGGCCGGATCGAGTAACTTTAACTTTGCGAGTTTGTCCTGAAATTCGCGCAGTCTCGCTTCGCGGCGAGTCGAGCGGTCTTTGGCGATTTGATCGAATTCCGCCTGCAATTCATCCAAAAACAGCGGCCGGATCAGCTTCAGAATGTCGCGTTCGGAAGTGTAGTGCGCGCCAATCTGCCGACGTTCTTTCGCATCCATGATCCCTTGAAACAGCGAGCCGAACACGGCGGGCGAAATGCGCGACCAATCGAAGTGGCACGCCGCCATGAGGCGGTTGCGCATCTCGGCGTTGAAGTGCGCGAAGGACAGCCGCTCGGCGAATAACTCGCCGTTCACATACGGGAAGGCAGCGAGGTCCTCATCGAGGTTTTTCTGTCGGCGGTCCTCCGGCGTGTTGAGGACTTCGAACACGCTCGACAAATGGATGCCGAGATCGCTTCCATCCTTGTTCGTGTGATTCTCGAGATACAACTCAAACTGGCCGGGCTCGAAGATGTAGGTATCGTCTGCAAACAGACAAAA
>JBGTJY010001123.1:0-2332 GCA_041744855.1 Candidatus Hydrogenedentales bacterium | reverse complement strand
CCACTGAAGCGGGCGAATCGATCACGCTGTCCGTGACGATCACGTTTCTGCGGACCGGCAGACAATGCATGAAAATTGCCTCCTTCGTCCGGGCCATTTTCGATTGGTCGACAATCCAATCCTTCCGAAGGCCCTACTACTCCAAGCCGAATTGGATCGCGCTGCCGGAAACGTGGACGCCGCCTTCGACAAGTACCGCAAGGTCTACGAAGATTTCCCGGCGAATCCGGAGTATCCGCGCGCGGCAGTGGCCTATGCGCGCATGCTCGAGGACCGCGGCAACGTCGACGACGCGATGGCCGTATTCGCGAAAGTCGAATCAAATTCGCCCCCGGAATGGAAGGCCGCAGCCTATTGCGCGAAAGCTCGGCAACTCGAAAAAGCGGGCGATACTGCCGCCGCGCGGGACACCTACGAGGCCGGCACGCACGCCGCGCCGTGGGGCAGCGTGACGTGGCTCGAGGCGGCAGAGGGTCTCGGGCGTCTCAACATCGACATGATTTTTTCGACAGATCGCACGCCCGAAAGCAAGGTGTATACGGTGGGACGCGGCGATTCGTTGACTAGTATCGGCATCAAGCTGAACACGACCCAGGGTTTGCTCATGGCCGCAAACGGGATGAACGATCCGAACAAGCTGCATCCCGGACAGAACCTTAAATATACGCCGAAAGATTTTCGGATCGTCATCGAACGGTCGACGTGTCGGCTGTATCTATTCGACGGCGAAGGCCTTTTCAAGATGTATTACGTGGGCCTTGGAAAATCGAATCACGAGACGACCATCGGCCAATATCGACTCGGAAACAAAGAGAAAGACCCGACGTGGCACAAGCCCGGGGCGGGACCGATCCCCGCGGGCGATCCGAATAACGAGCTCGGCACGCGTTGGATGCCGTTGGTGCCTGAAGCGGACGGATTGCCGCGAGACCTCGGCATTCACGGAACGATTCGGCCGGAGAGTATCGGGAAGTACGAATCGATGGGGTGTCCGCGGATGCACAATGCGGAGGTCGAGGAGCTGTTCGACCTCGTCGTGCGGTCCACCCCCGTGTCGATCGTCGAGAAATATTACGCGGGCGACCGGACCGCGGACGACGGCGTTGAGGAAGAAGAGCATTCCGAGACCGTGGGATAGTAGCCGCACCGGCGCACTCAGAGGGAGAGACATTGGTTCGACAATGCCGTGAGCGGCACGCGAACTTGGGGGAGCGCGCGTGAAAAGCGCCGCGTCCAATGTGCACCCCGTGGAGCTGCGTCCTGATGAATTGCAGCCCCCTGAAGTGCAAGCCCATGAAGTGCAGCCCGGTGTTCACGGCTCCGATTCTGAATCCGGTTCGGCGCCGTTAAACGATTTCGAAGCCTACCTGGTCGTTTGCCGCGTGATCGTGCAGCACGTGATGCGACACGCCGGCAGCCGGCTCCACGTTGTCATCGACGATTCCACCGCCCGAGACATCGGCGTCAACCTCGACGCGTTTCGCCGGATGGGCGAGCTCCACCGCGCGGCCAAGTGTCGCGCGGGCCAACGCACGTTCGCCGCGTACGCCGATGACTTCAATGTCGCCGCAACGGGCATGCTCAGCGGCACGGGGGACAGCGCGACATTTCAGGGCGCGTGGAGCGCGTATCGTCCGTTCGTCATGGACGCCGTTTCGAACGCAACGGACGTCAACGAACTCGACGCCGCCCAACATGAAGACGACACAGCCGCGGAACGGCGGAGCGAGCTCTGTTCGATGTCCGTCGCGGCGGCGGTATCGAATCATTTCGCCATGTGCCAACTCGCGATGGCGCGCGACAAAGATGAACTCGCCTCGGTGCTATCGATCCTGAAATCGATTTCGGCCAAGCGCCGCGCGCACGACTTGCTCTACTTGTTCGTCGAACAGATCGCGGCAGTGACGGGTGTCGATCGGTGTTCCATCGTCCGCGTGTGGGGCAGCGACAACGAAGGGCACGTGTTGGCCTCGCACGAAGACTCGAGCGTGAATGGCCTCGTGATCGACCTGCAGAAGTATCCGGAAATCCGCAAGGCGATGGACGAACGCACGCGCGTCGTCGTGAACGACGTCATGAACGATCCCTTGACCGCGCCGTTCAAGGATGAACTGAGCGCCGCTCGGATTAGCGCGATCATCGTCATTCCGATCGTCTTGTACGATCTCGACCTCGGTTCGTTCCTATTGCGCGCGGCCGTTCGCGGTCGATCGTTCTCGGCGCGAGAGATAAGCTTTTGCGAGATCGTCGGCGAGGCCGCGTCGAACGCGTTGGAACGTGCGCACCTCTTCGAGAGCATTCAGAAAGCGAATCAGCGGCTCGAACGCCTGGC
>JBGTJY010001122.1:0-2112 GCA_041744855.1 Candidatus Hydrogenedentales bacterium | reverse complement strand
CTCGCCGGTCGACTGAAACTGCCGCTCGACCGCGGCGCGCGCGGCGTAGGTGCCCGTCACGGGCGCGGGCCGCGGTTTGGGCTTGGGAATCAGGCGTCCCAGTGCGGGCAGCCGGTTCAGGGCTTTCAATATCGGATCCGTCAGTACCGCGAGCGGCACGACGACACGCCGCACGAAAATCTCGACGGGGAACAGGCACACCGCAATCATCGCGAGGATATGCCAGATCGGTGTGACGTTTGGCGTGGCTTCGAGGTCGTGCAGGAACGGGTTGTCCTCCGCATCCAGCACACGGCCGCCGCCCGCCGAGGCGATCTGTTCCAACAATGGAAGATTCGTCGTCGTGTATTCGTATTCGCGCGAATACCCCAGCGCGAGGCCCGCGGGAATCGTCCCCTGCGTGCCGTCACCGCGATCGTAGAGCAGATTCACCATGTACACGCCGCTGTCGTCGACCGGGAAACTCGCTTCGTAAATGCCCGGCGCGGTCTGGGCGAGTTCCAACTCAGTGCTGTCGAACTCGGGTCCAGGTCCCGTCACCACGCCGCGCGGACGCAGGTAGTTAATGAAATTCCCGTCGGCGTCGACCGCGTCGATGCGCACGTGGCCCTTGCCGTCGCGCAACGATGTATCGACTTGAAAACTCGTCGGCGCGAGTTCGCGCGTCGCCCAGCGGACGGTCTGCGCCCAAAACCGATTGAACCCCTCCCAGCCGAGCCAATTCGCCGCCCATCGATTCGTGACGTCGGAGGTGAATGCCACGCTCTTGCCGAGGCCGTATCGCCAGTGCGCGAGGATTGGATCGTCCTCGTGCGATACCAGCGGCACGGTCGCGCTTTCCTTCGCCGTCGTGACGACGTATCCGTTCAATTCCGGGAGCGCGGACTCTGCCAGGCCGAACAACAATTCCGATTCGTGATTCGCTTGCGGCGTGAAGGGGTCCTCGATCAGCAATCCACGCTTTACCACCGCGGCTTCTTTCGTAAATATCTGCGGGAGGTTTTGCGGATTCGTGACGAAGTAATACGTCCCGCCGGTCTGCTCGGCCAAGCGCCGCAGCATCGCCTGATCCTGCGGGCTGTGCGGGTTGATGCAGACGGTGCTGACCGCGATCGCCGCCGCTATCAGTTGGCGTACCTGGCCTGCGCTCGGCCCCGCGGGATCGCCGTCGGAAATGATGATGATGCGCTTGGCCGCCGCATCCGATCCGGCCAGCGCGTCGTGCGCAAGTTGCAACGTCGGCCCGACGGACGGCATGTCGCCGATCTGTTGCGAGCCCTGTTGAATTCGCCGCGTCATCATGCTTTTGTCGCCGACGGGTTGCAGTTCGTAAATGAACGTATCCCCGTCCGGATACATGAAACCCAGCGCAGCCATCAGGTCTTGCGACGAGAGCACGTTGAGCGCGGCCAGCGCGATGTCCCGCGCCCACGCGTTGCCCGCCGGAAACTCGCAGGTGTGCAGAATCACCGCGAGCGCGCCGCGCGGCAACACCTTGCGCTGCTTGATGTCCATGTCGACCGGCAGCGCCTTCTCGACGGGCGTGTCGAGGTAGCCGCCCGCGCCGAACGCGTTGGGTCCGCCCACCATGACAAGTCCGATGCCCAGATCGCGCACCATGGCCTCGAGCGCGCGGAGTTGGTCCGTCGATACATCGGTCGCGCCGACGTCGGAGAGAATGACCGCGTCATAGTTCTGCAATTGCGCGAGCGACAGCGGAAGGCCCGCCGGCTCGGTCTTGACGACGTCGATGCCCTCCTGGCGAAGCGCGGGTTCGAGGTAGACACCGAATTGCGTGTTGCCCTCGACGTACAGCACGCGCGGTTCGCCGTGCACGATGGTGAACGAACGCCCCACGTTGTTCGCGAGCACCGTATCGGTTTCGGATTCGATCGCCACCTCGTATTCGTAGAATCCGGACGACACCAACTCCTGCGTCAGCACGAATGTGTTGTCGCCCTTCTGGAGCGTCACGCGTTGCGCCGGCAGCAATCGGCGCTCGTCGCCCACGCGCTGATACACCCGCAGCGTCGCCTCGCCGTCCTGTTCGGCATGCGCGACAACGCGCAACTGGAACGGCTCCTCGGCGTCAGTCTGCGCGGGCGTGCTCAC
>JBGTJY010001121.1:0-7399 GCA_041744855.1 Candidatus Hydrogenedentales bacterium | reverse complement strand
GAGGAGACCGGCGATGGGGAGTTCGGCCACGATCTCGACGTTGATCGGATTGCTCACAGTCACGAGTTTTACCGTTGAGTCGGTGACGGTGAGGCGGTAGCCGCCGCTGTCGGCGAAACTGATGGGATCGATCTCGAGCGTGTCGGTGTCGGCGCCCGCGATGTTGCCGCCGTTGGCGAGCGGGACGAGGTCTTTGCTCCACTGGTAGGTCGTCGGGTCGACTGCACCGGTGACGTCGAAGCTGAGCGTGACGGAGCCTTCGGCGAGTTCGTGCCAGCCGCCGCCGCTGGGATTGCCAATTTGCGGGCCTGCGGTGCCGGTCACCGTCACCGCGATGTTGTAGGCTTGGACGTTGTTCGGCACACCGGCCGTGAACACACGGACGAAGTACGTACCGGGCGGCGCGGCGACCGCGCTGACCGTTTCCGCGCCGCCGAGTCCGCCGGCTGCGCCGGTGTCGAGAACTGTAATTCCGTCGGTGTCGAGCAGTTCGACGTCGATGTTCATCTGGTTGAGCGAATTGAAGCTTCCGCCGGTGTCGCACATGCCAACTTGCGGGCCGCTGAGGTACGTCGCGCCAGTGGGCGTCACCGTCACATCGATGTCATGGGTCGATGCGATGGTGAATTCGAAGAAGTCCGCTTCGGTGTTCCCGGCCAGGCTGAGCTGCGTTTGCATGTCTGCTTCGTCATCCAGAATGCCGAAAGATGAAGCGTTAGCCGTCGAATCGTTACCGAGGTTTCCGTCGCCGTAGTTCTTCTGGGCGAGAAGAATGTCGTCGAGTTGCGGACCGTCGAAGCTAGTGGTAGCGAACGGCTCCATCAGTTTTGTTTCGTTGACGGGACAAACGTGCCTCATGCCGAGCCCGTGGCCATGCTCGTGCGCGATGACGTTGCGCAGTCTGATCGACCCGCCGGAGGTAACGCTGTAGAAGTCCAAGTTGTCGGTGTCGAAGATCATGTCGCCCGATTGCGGAAAGAAGTTAACGGCGAGGGTGTTCGCGCCGGAACCGTCGATGCTACAACCGCCAATACGGATATCGCCGCGGACGCCGAGAACGCCTGGCGCGCCGGCGCCTACGCCGATCTCTGGCATGGCGCCGCCGTCGTCATTGGGCTCGTATACGTAGGTGACCCCCGTGAGAGCTTCCCAGTCGTCGAACACTTGATGGAACAGCGGCAGCCACACCGCCTGGTTGCCGTATATACCGTTCAAAAAAGCGATGAGGTCGCTCGGTTGATCGCCGTTCAGCAAATCGGGGTCCTCTGGGATATTGGTGCCATCCGGAATGAAGCTATACGTGAGGACCGTTGGATCGCCGATGGCGAGTCCGCCGCCTTGCGTCGCGGTTCCAGTCCACCGTGAGAAGAGTTCCTCGAACTTCTCGTCGCCATGGTATCGACGGTTAAAAGCGATCATCACGTCCGCGGGCATGGGGCCCTGGAAGCAGAGCGCGCGTTCGTGGGCGGCCGAACTCGATTCACCGATGATGCGACCGAGCATGGCGCGGTGGAGGGGAGAAATTTTCGCGAAGGATTCGAGCGAGACCTCGTCCTTTACGATTTCGAAGATCTGCATGTCTTCGGGTGTGAGCGGAAATTCATCCGCGGCGAACGCGTTCATTGTTCCGGCCATGGCGAACGCCATGACCCATGCGACAGACAATACACGACCCATTTGCAATACCCGACCCATTAAACTGCCCTCCCCATCCGAAAGCACGGATCTCTTCGCCCCCAGTCCATGCCCAGCAAAATTGCCCGCAAGTTGCCGAAGCGGGCGCACGCCTGCCCTGCTCAAACTTCTACCTGCCCAATCTCTACCCGATATCGAACGTTCGGTATACTCGCACACTATCCACAAACCGTCAAGCGTAAATTTCGCGGGAATCGGGCTGAATACTGCGAATTACGAGTCTAGTGAGTAGCGATTGCCGCCTGCGACGCGGCGGCGGATCATCAGCATCCCGGCGAGGACAATCGCGGCGATCGATCCGGCCAACGTGGCCACGCGTGCCACGGGCAATTCCGTGACAACATTCAACACGATCGCGCTGCTCGTTGCAGTGAGTTTGGGCGCGGAGCCGGGCGCGAACGATCCTGCGCGCTTCGTGGAATCGGTAACCGTCAAGCGATACACGCCGCTGTGGGTGAGCGCGATCGGATTGATCGTGAGCGCGCTCTCGTCGATCGAAATCTCGCCGCCGTCCACTAATGGCACGCCGTCCTTCGTCCACTCGTAGGTCGTTGGATTCACATTGCCAGTCACATCGAAGCCCAGCGTCACGGTTCCCTGCGAAAGTTCGACGTTGCCGCCGCCCTGCGGATTAGTGATGAGGGGGCCGGTCAAATTCGCGACCGCAATGGCTAGGGTATAGGCCTGAATGTCGTCGGCTGCATCGACGGTGTACACGCGCGCGTAGTACGTGCCGGGCGGCGCCGCAGTGAGCGTCGCCGTTTCCGCGATCCCCGCGGCGGTGGCGTTCGCTGTGTCGAGCACCGTCATCGCGTCGGAATCGATGAGCTCCACGTCGAGGTTCATGAACGTGAGCGTGTTGATTGGCGAGCCCGGCGTGCAAGAGCCGCTCTGCGGTCCACTTAAGTACGTCGCGCCGGTGGGAGTGACGGTGATGTCGATATCCTGGTGGGACGCGATATTGAATGTGTAGAAGTCTTCCTCGATGTTTCCGAATAGACTGACGCGCGACTGCGAAACTGACTCGTCTTCGAGCGCGCCGAAATCTACTGCCGTTGCGGGGGAGCCGTTGCCGGCGTTGGGGTCGCCGTATTGCTTCTGCGCGCTTAGTCGATCGTCGAGTTGGGGTCCGTCATAGTTGGTCGAGATGAACGGTTCGAGAAGCTTGGTCTGAACCGCGGGACAGGTGTGCGGCATGCCGAGTGCGTGGCCGAGCTCGTGGGCGATGGCATTACGCATCCGCAGCGAATTTCCCGTGAGGTTGCCGTAGAACGCGGCGTCGTCGGTAGCGATGACCATGTCGCCTTCGTCGGGGAAGTGGTTGTAAGCGATGACGCCGTTGACGCCGTCGATGTGGTGGCCGCCGATACGGATATCGCCCCGCACGCCCACGACACCGGGCAGGCCGCCGGGTCCGTCCGGGTCGGGAAACGTCCCGCCGTCGTCGTTGGGTTCGAAGACGAACGTGATGCCGGTGATGGCCTGCCACGCGGCGAAGACTTGCGCGAACTTGGCTCGCCAAACGGTTTCCGATCCGTAGATGGACGTGAAAAACGCGTTCACGTTGCTCGGCGAATCGGCGTTGCCGAACATGGCGTCGCCGGAGATCATCGTGCCGTCGGGGATAAAGCTGTAGGTGAGCGTGATCGGATTCCCTTGCAGGAGGCCGGGGCCATCCGTCGCCGTTTCCGTCCAGCGGAACTCGATCTCTTCGAACTTATGATCGCCGAAAATCCCGCGGTTGAAGACTTCCATCACGTCATCCGGCATGGGACGCTCAAAGCAGAACGAACGCGTCGCAGCGCCCGCGTGCTTTTCGCCGACAATGCGCGTTACCATCCGCTTGTGGACAGGCGCTAGACTCGCGAAGGACGCTGGGCTGATGTGTTCCTTCACAACTTCGTAGAGCTGCTCGTCGTCCGCTGCGAGCAACCCGTCGTCGGATGCGTGCGCGTGAGTGCAACATAGGTTCAGAAATACGATGGCGATTGCTGAGACGACGTTACGCATGATGTTGAATCATCGCACGAGTATTGAGATTCGTCAACACCGAGCTTCGCGGTTTTTCGCATTGCTATCGGTATACAAACGCGTGAGGAGCCATTCGATGATCGCGGCATTCGTTGGTCTTTTCGTATGTATCTTCGCGGCGGCGCAGGAGCCGGATTTCGCCGCGATCGAGGGAAAGCCGCTTTTTGACGGCAAATCGTTTGAGGGCTGGGAAGGGAATCTTGAGATTTTCCGGATCGAGGACGGCGCGATCGTGGGCGGATGGCTGGACAAACCGATCCCGCACAATGAATTCTTGTGCACAAAGGCAGAGTACGGCGATTTCGAATTGACGTTGCGGGTCAAGCTCGTGGGCGCGACGACCAACGCGGGCGTGCAATTGCGCACGAAGCGAATCCCCGATCATCACGAGGTATCCGGCTATCAGGCCGACTTGGGCGGGCCGTTCTGGGGCGCGCTGTACGACGAGTCGCGGCGGAACAAAATTCTTGCGAGTCCGTCCGCGGAGCTCCGCGATCGCATCGTGAAGAAAGACGATTGGAACGATTACCGCATTAGATGCGTCGGCAAACGGATTCAAATTTGGTTGAATGGCGAGCAGACGGTGGACTACACCGAACAGGACGAGGGCATCCCGGAGCGCGGCATCATTTGCGTGCAGATTCATGGCGGCGCGGCGGGTGAGGCGTGGTACAAGGATATCGTGATCAAGGCAGTTGAATAATTGTTTCGACAGGATTTACAAGATCTTTAAGATGGTTCATTGGGGAGAGGGTCATTGAAGCGATTTCTATTGGGTGTCGGGTTCTTAGCGGTGCACCTTCATGTTGCTGCCGAGGAGCGGGTGATTAGCGAGTCGGACCTTATCGACAAAATTTCGGGATTTTGGATTGGGCAGCTTGTTGGAAATTACATGGGGTTTCCATTTGAGAGTTTGTATGAGAAGGAGCCCATTCCGTTTGAGGTCGACCGGTATTATTCGTTCAGCGACGACGCATCGATACTCCTGCATCGCAAGGACGTGCGCGGGTTCGTATCGATAACGGCGGGTTGGGTCGAGGGGGCGTTCACCGACGACGACACGGACATCGAGTTCGTGACGTTGCACGCCGTCGAGGAACATGGACTCGATATCACGTATCCGGAAATTACGGAGGCGTGGAAGCGTCACATCAACCGGCGGATTTGGGTGGCGAATCGGAGCGCACGCACGTTGATGTCGCAGGGTTTCATCGCGCCGGACACGGGGCGCAAGGAGAACAACAAGAACTGGTTTCAGATCGATCCGCAATTGGTAAACGAAATCTGGAGCGCGTTCTATCCGGGCATGGTGGAGCACGCCGTCGAGCGCGCGGAATGGGGTGCGCGGATCACGAATGACGATTGGGGCGTTCACCCGACGATGGCCTACGGCGCGATGATCAGCGCGGCGTTTTTCGAGTCCGACGTGGAGAAACTCGTCGATATCGCGATCGATTCGATACCGGACGAGGGGCCATTCGCGGAGGGCATTCGCGATGTCGTCAAATGGCACAAGGAGATTCCCGATTGGCGCGAAGCGCGGCAGAAGATGCACGACAAATACTACGAGTACCGCAAAGGCGACTACGCCGCGCCGGTGAGCATCGTGTCGGCGCTGATTAACGGCCTCGCCGGCGTGCTCGCGATTCTCTACGGCGAAGGCGATTTTGTGAAGACAATCGGTATCGCCACCGCGGCGGGTTACGACTGCGACAATCAAGCCGCCACTGCCGGGGGGTTGCTCGGCGTGATCGTCGGAGTTTCCGGCATTCCCGATCGGCTGACGAAGGAAGTGCCACTCGATGCGAAATGGGACAGGCCGTTCAACGATCGCTACGTCAACGTCAGCCGCGACGACTTGGCGGTTGCGACGCCGATTTCCGAGATCGTTTCGCGTATCGCCGCGATCGCGCAGGAAGCGATCGTCGAAAACGGCGGGCGCAAAGTAATGCGCGGCGGGCAGCCGGTCTATGTCGTTCAGACTGATTTCTAGCGCGGTCTGTGCGCTGGCGGCGTACGCCGCGAGTGCACAGGAAGGCGCGTACGACTGGGGCCGCGCGGTCGAGATTATCGATGGGATTCAGTTCGCGAAAATCTCGGTGAGCGAGCCGCGCACGATGGACGTGCACTGCATGCGGATCGACGCCGCGAATCCGTGGCTGCGGTTCACGACGACCAGCCGCGCGCCGCAGTGGACAGCAGACGCGGCTGAGACGATCCGCAAGACGACGCGCAATTTTCTAATCGAGCAGCGGCGTGAGGGCGTCGACATGCTCGTCGCGATCAACGCGGATGGATTCCGGCCGTGGCCCGCTCCGTTCGATCAGGAGACGCCCGCGGACCTAAGCGGGCTTGCCGTCGCGTCCGATGTCGTCGTTTCGCCCGACACCGAGGAGCCGTCGTTCGCGGTGTACGACGATGGCACGATCGACGTGGTCGCGGATGTTGGCGACGTGGAGCCCGTGGACGTAGCCGTGAGCGGTTTCGGCATCGTGCTGAAGGACGGCGCCGCGCTCGTGGGGAACGACTCGATCCATCCGCGCACGGGAATCGGCGTTTCGGCCGATAAGCGCTACGCGTTTTTTCTGGTCATCGATGGCCGCCGGCGAGAGAGCGAAGGGGCCACGACGGAAGAAGTCGGACGCTGGCTGCTGCATTTCGGCGCGCATGACGGACTGAACATGGACGGCGGCGGATCGAGCACGATGGTGCAATACGACCGCGATGCGGAGTCAGCGAGGTTGCTCAATAATCCCGTCGGCAACGGCGCGAAATATCCCGACCCGTATGTGCCGACGGAACGCGCGAACGGAAACAACTTGGGCGTATATCGCGCCGCGGATAAGAATGGGAACAACGTCCCGGACGATCGGGAAGCTCGCTAAGTTCACAGAAGAGAGCGGAGCAAACTAGTACGACGTCCGGTGCAGCGCGACGACACTGGTACCGCCGCTTTTCAAGCGGCGCGTTTCGCACATGTCGGCGGCGTCCCCAGACTCGCCGCTTAAAAAGCGGCGGTACCAACATCCGCCTTCCGACTTTTCGTTCCGTGCTACTTCGTCGAGGCTTTCTTCGAGGCCGCTGCTTTTTTCTTCGTAGCTGCCTTGGGCTTTGCGGGAGTCTTCGTTGCGGCCTTGGGTTTAGCAGCGGCCGCCTTGGGTTTAGCGGCAGAGAACTTCCGTTTTGCGCCCCCTTTTTTCTTCGGCGGGGCATTTGCGAGCAATTCGAGCGCTTCGGCGAGCGTGACGTCCGTCGGCACTTTCTCCTTGGGCAAGGTCGCGTTCACTTCGCCGTTGGTCACGTAGGGACCGTAGCGCCCGTCGCAGATTTCGACGGGTTTTCCCGCGGCATCCTGACCGAGATTCGCCAACACCGTTTTCGTCGCGCGGCGGACCTTTTTCGGCTGGCGCAATAATTCGAGCGCGCGGTCGAACGTGATCGTGTAGACGTCGTCGGTCGCTTCGAGACTGCGGAAATCGTCGGCGCATCGCACGTACGGACCGAAGCGGCCGATTGCCGCGCTGATCGTTTCGCCATTGTCCGGGTGCTTGCCGAGTTCGCGTGGCAGCGACAACAGGTGCAACGCCATGTCGAGCGTCACGCTTTCGAGCGCCGTTCCCTTCGGCAGGCTCGCCCGTTTAGGTTTCTTGTTTTCCTCGGTGCGCTCGCCGAG
>JBGTJY010001120.1:0-2430 GCA_041744855.1 Candidatus Hydrogenedentales bacterium | reverse complement strand
AATACGCTTCGCGGTTTCGCCGCCAGGTTGGCAATTCCCCGGCGCGCTCGATGTGTATCGAATGCGAAACGAAGTGCAGAAATTCAAACAGCGTGCCCGGTTTTCCGTGATTTTACGCCTTCCGGCGTCAATTCTTGCGTGGGACAGGAATGACGGGGGCTTTAGGTTTCCCGCCCCCGTGTGAATACGGACGCGCGGGATTGGGGCGCGTGGGTACGACAGTACGGGATTGCAACTGGTATGCGTCTTGCTCGAACCACCGAGGTACCCCTCACCGAAAAGGAGTCTGATCATGGCAGTCGCGAAAGTCATCGAGCTCAGTGCCGCGTCAAAAAAAAGTTTTGAGGATGCCATCGTTCAGGGGTTGGAGAAAGCCACGGAGACCATCGAGAACATTCAAGGCGCATGGGTAAAAGAACAAAAAGTCGTGGTCGAAGGGGGAAAGATCAGCGAATACCGCGTCGATCTCAAAGTAACGTTCGTTGTGAATTGACGCACACCAAGGGACCCACCGAGATCGACCTCACAGAAAGCGATTGAGCCGTCAGATATTCGGGAGGCGAAAGCAAAGGAATATCGCGCGCAGCACAAAGCCCCAATGTTGGGAGGATCGTTGCGTTCACAGTCGGTCCGATCGTAGAGGCGCCGTTTCCTTTCAGTACCGATACGCGAAGCCCAAATACTCGACAAGCGACATCGTTCGACGCTTGCCCACATCCTCCTGCAAAATCACATCGCTCGTTCGTGGGATTTTCCAGCATCGATAGGGCGCATGAAATCCATTGCGTCCTTGCGGACTATTTCCGAAATCGCTGACCTCTATCCACACCGGCGAGCGATGTTCGCAGCCGTGGCCGCCCAACTCGAAGGCGACGATTAGCGCGCGGCTGTCTGAGGTGCGAAGCCCGAAGGCGTAAGCGTGATCGTCTCCCGGATGTGGAAGCATGACGTGTCCCCCAAAGAAGTGGGCGACCGGGACCGCATTCGCAGTGTAGCACGTCGGCGAATTCGGACTGGCCATTCCCTCTACCTCGCCGGCGTTCGTTGATTGTGCGGCATCCTGCGCGGTCTCACCCCGCACTAGGCTGCGCCACCGGCTGGACAGATTCGAGGGCATCGAAAATTCCGGTGATGATGTTTTCTTTGCCCGCGAAGAGTGCGTCAGGGCCGCCGGTGTGCAAGTTTACGAAGGGCGGTTCGTAGAGGGCCGCTGCATCCATCACGCCCCGTGCGGTCAGTTGATCGATGATCATTTCGATGAAGCGGATTTGTTGCGGCGCGAGGCTCCGGTCTTGCAGGAACCCGGCGAACGCGGACTGAGCCGCGGCGCGGTCCATGCCGATGAGACTGCGCACGAAATGTACCAACGATGGCGCGCCGCTCCGCGTAAGCATACCGGACAGCAACAATTCCCCGTCGTCGTCGCCGATGCGCGTGAGCATTGTTTCCAATTCATGGAGGTCGGACGGCGTGAGCGGCAGGTTGTGGCGCAACCGATGGATCACGATGTGGTCCAGGTGGGTCTTGAGGTAGTCAGCGACCTTCTTCTCATACTGTACGCCGGTCATCTTCGGCATGTAGACAACCTCTTCCTCACGAACTCGCAGGACCTCGTCCTGAAAATCCGTGAACACGATCTTGCGCTTTTTCTTGTCGAGGAACTGCACGAGCCCGCGAAGGCGAAGGCGCATGTCCTCCAGCCCGGCAAGGTCGATGCCCTCCCAGAACTCGCTCTCTTGAATGCGGACGAGATACTCCAACTGCACCGCCACCGCGGGAATCGCGGTCTTTTCTTCCAGCAGCATCGCAATATCGACCACGCGCTGCCGGAGCGTCTCGAACGCCGGCGTATCCGCATTCACAAGCGCAAGCTGCATACGCAACGCCGTCAGGTCGAAGAGTCGCGACTCGATATCGTCGTTCTCGATTTGGCTAGGCAACCCCGCGACATCCCGCTGGAGTGTGATACGGTCGTTTTCGCTAAGCCGATCCCAAACGTCGCGCCGTTGATAATGCTCCACCGTCGCGAGGTGCATCCGCACGATAAAGTTCTCGCGGTTCATTGCGGCGACTTCGCCATGCAGTAGGTCGATCAGCGATTTCCGGAGTCCGGCATCGGGGTCGAGCTCCGGTGTCGCTTGCGCGTGTCCAATTAGTTGCACCCGGGCGCGGAACAGCCGAGTGCCTAGCGGAGCGCTGCCGCTGCCCTCAATGCCGTCGGGGTTCTCCCGGAAGAAATCGAAGTTAAAGCAGAAGTCAAAGACGCGGAAATTCTGCTTGTGTTCGTCTGGGCCGAAGAGATTGGGACACAGCCGCGTGCCGCGCCCTATCATCTGCCAGAACTTGATCTTCGAGTAGACCGGCTTGAAGTACACGAGGTTGAGCACTTCCGGCACATCGATGCCGGTGTCGAGCATGTCCACCGAGATC
>JBGTJY010001119.1:0-1635 GCA_041744855.1 Candidatus Hydrogenedentales bacterium | reverse complement strand
GACCGGACTAACGGTTGATATGCTAACATGTTAGCGGTGGAATGCGCAAGGTGGAAAATACACGCTGGTGAAATTTAAGTGAAATATATACGCGCGGAGTTGTTCGCGGGTGCGTAAATCTTGCCGCATGTAGACTAATAGTGACAAACACAGTGCGCGCGTAAACTTGATACATTTTCGCAGCTGCGTCATGTCTTGACACAACGAGCGATCGCTTCTAGTATTCAGCGGGGATAGAGTATTCTGGGCGCCTAAATCCGCGCGCGCATGAAGCCCAGGGGAGGTTAGTTCGTTGCTTCGTTTTATTCATGGAAAATCGGGTGTTGTGCTTTGCGTGGCCGCGTGGATTCTCGTCGCGCACGCCGGATGCGGAGGACCCAAAAGCGAGGCGCTGCGAGAAAAAGGCGACGTCGCCGTTCGCGCGGGCAATATCGACCAGGGCGCCGGCTTCTATCGCCAGGCCATCGAAGCGGACGCACGCAATCCATTTCCGCACGGGCGCCTCGGACAAATTCTCGCGAGTAAAGGCGAGAGCGAGGCTGCACTCAAGGAATTGCGCGAAGCGATCCGGCTCGACCCCGATTGGGTGCTTCCCTACATTACGGCGGCCCGCCTCTTGATAAGCGAAGGCGATATCGCCGGTGCGGAAAAGCTCGCCACCGATTTGAGCACGGAGGACGCGGAGAATGGAGCCATTCTGCGCGCGTTGGTCATGCGAAAAGACAATCGCGTGAACGAGGCCGTCACGCTGCTGGAAAATCAGGCCAGCTCGACGCCGAAGTCGTCGGCGTTGCGAATCAACCTTGCCATGTCTTTGCTCGAGGCGAATCGCGCCGATGATGCCGAGAAGCAATTGCAGGAGGTCCTGACACGGCTCGATCCAGATTCGATCTCCGCGCGGATGTGGCTCATGGAAACCTATCGGGCGCAGGGCCGACTCGATGACATGGTGGCCGAGTACGAGCAGCTCGTGGCCGATCGTCCCAACGACGAGGCCGCGAAATTGTCTCTCGCCATGGTATTGATCGAGGCAGGGCGCGGACAGGACGCGTTGAACGTCGCGAAGCCCATCGCCGAAACGACTCCGGATTCGGGCTGGGCGCATTATGCTACCGGCTCCTCTTACCTCGCGTTGGACGACCGCGCAAACGCGCTGCGGCATCTCGAGATTGCCGCGCAGTTGCTGCCGAGCGAGCCCAACGTGATGAATCGTCTCACGCTCGCCAAGGCCGAGCCGGCTGCGACGGACACTGCGGCCGCGACGGCGAGCACTACAACAGCCGCGACTACCACTGGAGCGCCCGTGCCGGTGGGGAAAGATGACTGGCATGTCCTGTGGAAGCAGGCGCGATTAGGCGAATTGCTGGATCGCCGGCAGGAATTTCTCGGGAAGGACCCAGCTTCGGCGGAGGTCCTCGCGATGTCCGCGGTGTTTGTGAACAATCTGAAACTCGCCGCGGAAATCATGCCGTCGGTTCCGGAAGCGTCACCCGTTAGAACGTTTGTCGACACCTATCGCGCGCTCATCGAGCGCGAGGACCCAGCCGATACCGCCGAAACCCAGACGCGCTTGCAGGCCTTGCGCGATGCGATTGACGCGTGGCCGGCGGACGCGAGCGAGCAATCCGCGCAGCT